>NZ_CAMZMY010000016.1:0-115604 GCF_947311895.1 Pseudoalteromonas sp. PAR1
AAGTTATGGGATAACCCCAAGGTAAGTGTGGCTCAAATTATAAGAATAGGATCTCCGCGTAGCGGCTTAGTTCAACATGTTTATAGCGAGCTAATCGCGCGTTTTTCTACCACAGCGTAGCTCGTTTTTCTTATTAGATTATTTCTAACAAACTTGTTAACTAATTACCAGTGTTATTAAAATTTAGGAGTTCTCGCTTTTACCTCAGGATAAAAACGAGCGATTGGGTCGTTTTCTTGACTATACGAGCGACTGAGCTAAAACTGTATATATATACAGCTTCATTTCAAAGGAATGAAAACTCGCTCTCCTTATTTAAACTACATTGCAGACTATATGCTCACTCGTCAGTATTCATTAAGAACAATTAATGCTTATTTAGGTTGGATCGCAAAATTTATTCACTTTCACAACAAACGTCACCCAAGCTCAATGGGAGATGCAGAACTCAAAGCGTTTTTAGACCATATTGTATTAAAACGTAATATGTCACCTAGAACACAAAGTGCAGCTTTAAATGCGCTCGCTTTTTATATAAACATATTGTCAAAAATGAGCTTTCTTTAAACTTGAATTTTGCACGAAGTAATCGACAACCCAAGCTGCCTGTAGTGATGACGCCTGATGAAGTAAAGCAATTGATGAGTCATCTTTCCAAGCGATATTACTTAATCACGGGGTTAATGTATGGAAGTGGTTTGCATGTGATGGAAGCGGTGCAATTGCGAGTAAAGGACATTGATTTTGATTACAAATGCATTCAAATTTGGAACGGGAAAGGCAAAAAGCATCGTATAGTTACTCTTGCAACGGAGTTGATCCCACTACTTAGAAATCAAATTTTGCAAGTTGAAGAATATTTAAGATTAGATTTACAAAACGAGCGATACGCAGGTGTGTGGATGCCTAACGCTTTAACTCGTAAATATCCCTCAGCTAATAAATCACTAGCGTGGCAATACTTATTTCCTTCCTACAAATTAAGTGATGACCCAGAAACTGGCGAGATACGTCGCCACCATTTCCACCCTACATGTGTTAGAAAAGCGATTAAAAAAGCATTAAAGCAAACCAATATTACAAAGGTTATTACGCCTCATACCTTGCGCCATTCATTTGCAACGCACCTATTGCAAAGTGGCGCCGATATTCGCACCGTTCAAGCACAATTGGGCCATTCTGATGTCAAAACCACACAGATTTACACCCATGTTTTACAACAAGGAGCAAACGGTGTTGTAAGCCCATTAAGCAAAATTTTCTAGCTATTATTAAAGGTGCGTTAACTTATCATTCAATGTTTAGGGCTTGGACCGTTTCTTGATTGCTCAAAGCAGCAGTTAGAGCATTTAACCTAACTTATTTTGGGGCAGAATCAAGTTACGCCTAATGTTATTATTTTGGCACAAAGTCGTCCTTCAGCACCAACTCATTTCTATCTAAAAATGTGTTGCTACAAATTAGTTTATATAAACTAAAAAAGCGCCTACGGCGCTTTTTTAAAATCGACTAAGTTAATTTAGTGTGGGCTGGACATCTAAGCCATAGCCAAACATTACTGCTAAAACTAATACAACCGATGCTGCGACCATTAGCTTAATCAATAGTGGTAAACAGAATCTAAACCAATGGCCATAAGGGACACCAGCCATGCCTAAAATACCCATAAGTACGGCATTAGTAGGAATGATCATATTTGAAAAGCCATCACCAAATTGATAAGCAAGTACGGCGACTTGCCTTGGTACACCAACTAAATCACCTAGTGGCGCCATTAGTGGCATGGTGACATAAGCTTGCCCTGAACCTGAAGGAATAAAAGTATTGAGTAGGGTTTGAATAACCAGCATGCCGATTGCAGATATTTCAGCTGATACATAAGAAAGCGGTAACGACATGCCATGTACAAGGCTATGCAGGATTTGACCGTCTTCTAAAATAAGGGCAATACCGCGTGCAACACCAATTAACACTGCGGTGGTAACAAGATCAGATACGCCTTCTATAAATTTGTTTGCAGCTTCGTCAGCAGAAAGTTTACCTAGAATGGCTACAACCACACCCCAAGCAATAAAAACACCGCCTAGTTCGTATAAGTACCAGCCCTTTGTAGCGATGCCCCATACTGCAATTGCAAGGGTAATAATGAAGCTGCCTAAAATGAGTTTATGGCGCAGGGCAAGTGCTGGGTAACTTGTTGCTGTTTGATTTTCGAGTGGGCAAGGCACGCCAATCATCATTGACTTAGATGGGTCGTTAGCTACCTTTTTGGTGTATTGCCAAACATGATGAAAACCAATGAGCACGAATGGAATAAAAATGGCTAAACGTAACCACAGGCCAGAGTAAACAGGAATACCTGCAATTTGTTGTGCGATTAATACGGTAAATGGGTTAAATGCCGAAACACCATAACCAATACCATAACCTGCGACTATCATACCTACGGCGGTCATTGCGTCTAAGCGCATTGCTTTACAAAGGGCTACTAAAATAATAACAAAAGGAATATATTCACCGGCGGTACCAATACTGCTTGATGCTAAGGCAAAGCAAAACACCACCATAAAAATTAACCGCTGCGGCTTTTTACCGTGGCGCTCTAAAAGCCTACCAATGAGTGCATCGACAGTGCCTGTCGCACGTGCAACAGCTAATACGCCGCCAACAATTAACACAAAGAAAATAACATCTTGAGCAGCAGCAAAAGCACGAGGTATGGCTTGTAATAAATCCCATGGGGTTAAGTAATGCCGCTCAGCAACCGTTTGATAGGTGCCTGCAGCGACCATTTCGCGGCCAGATTCACTTAATGTGGTAGTGAAAAAACCTTGCGGTACTAACCATGTAGCAATAAGTGCAACGACCATCATGCTAAGCAGAAGTATCAAGGTATGTGGAACTTTAAAACGTAAACCCATTTATTCTCCGTAATTATGTTAGGTATTTAAGTTAAATTCTTAAAATCATAACATGATAAAAGCTGATAGGTTGTCTCTTAACTAAACACACTGTTAAAGATTGTAATAATTTAGATACAGAAAAGGCCAGAAAACTGGCCTTTTGATAATGATTGAAATTTTATTTAGCTAAACCAAATGGGTCATCAATGCTATGAGCCGGATCGGTAAACCAGCGCGGGCCTTCGTCTGTCATATAAAAATGATCTTCTAAGCGAATACCAAACTCATCAGGTACGACAATCATAGGTTCATTACTAAAACACATACCTGTTGCGAGTGGGGTAGGGTTTCCACCAACTAAGTATGGCCATTCATGAATATCTAAACCAATGCCATGGCCTGTTCTGTGTGGGCAGCCCGGTGTTTGATATTCTGGCCCCATGCCATTTTCGGCTAGGTACTGTCTTGCAGCATCGTCTACTTTGCCACATGGCTCACCAATTTTTGCAGCAGCAAAAGCAGCAAGTTGGGCATTTTTCTCGTGCTGCCAAAACATACGTTGACGTTCGGTTGCTTCACCAAATACATAAGTACGGGTAATGTCAGAGAGGTAATCATGCACTTTACAGCCAGTATCAATCAGTACCACATCACCTTTTTTAAGGGTTTGCGGGTTTTTAACGCCATGCGGGAAAGACGACGCAACACCAAATAACACAATACAAAAATAGTTACCCGGTGCGCCGACTTTTTGGTGCGCTTTTTTAATAAAGGCTTCAACCTCAGTGGTGGTAATACCTTCATAAAGCATACTTGCCGTTGCTTTATGTACTTCTAAAGTCATGTCCATAGCACGTTGCATTAAGGCAAGTTCACTGGCTGATTTATGCATGCGGGAGTGAGCTGTTACGCACTGTGCGTTAACAATGTTGTAATTGCTATTAGCTTTATTAATACCGTCGTAGATGAAAAACTGTGCGCTTTCATCAATACCAAGGGTGCCGTTTTTGCTAATGCCCATTTCTGAAAGTACATCTACACACAGTTGGTAAGGATTTTCGTGCTCTTGCCAACCTCGAATTGGGCCATCAATCACCATAAAATCGTTTAAGCTGCCGATTTCAAAAAACGGTGCTATGTATTGCACATCACCTTTAGCAGGTAAAATCGCGCCAACTAAACGCTCACTTGCGTACCAACGCATACCCGTAAAATAGGCAAGGTTAGTACCTGCATTTAAGTAAATTGCGTCAATATTGTTTGCTTGCATATACGCTTGTGCTTTTGCGATACGCGCATGAAATTCGTCGTTTTGAATAGGGGTTAAATCTGTTGTCATATCTGACAAAGAGTCAAGCGCCTGCTCTGGCGTTTGTGTGCCAATACCATATGTTGTCATTGTGTACTCCTTGGTTTTTTGTGCATTGTGGCTTGAGTAAACAGCTGATGCAAACTCACTGCGACTAATCGCATAATATTCGTATTTGTGGCGATTATTGTTAGCATGCGCAAAAAATAAGGAGCGACAATGCAAGTTAATTACTTAAAAAGACAAGCTGAATTTAAAGCCTTGCTAGAACAACAAGGTTACAGCGCCATGTTAGTACTAGGTTATGAAAATATTCGTTACTTAAGTGGTTTTAGTGGTAATGCCGCTTATGCATTAATTACTCAAAATGATTGTGTGTTGATCACTGATTACCGATACCACCAACGTGCAATTGCAGAAACAACAGGATTTGAAGTTGTTTGCCGAGACAGAGACAACGAAACTCTTGGTCATTGTATTAACAGGCACCTTAGCCCAAACAGCCATGTCGCATTTGATGCAAGTTATGTCACAGTAGCAATTTGGCAAGGTGTGGCAGATGATCTTAGCGGCCATACTTTAACAGCAGTAAACGGCTTAATAGAAAAACTAAGACGCGTTAAAGATAGCTGGGAAGTGGCGCAAATAAAGGCTGCCGCAGCCATTGCTGATGAAGCATTAGCACAAACGCTGCCTTATTTTAAACCGGGTGTAACTGAGCGTGACCTTGCCTTAGAGCTTGAATTTAGAATGCAAAAGCTAGGATCAGAGGGTATGTCGTTTGCCACTATCATGCTATTTGCAGAACGCTCAGCCTTGCCGCATGGTAACCCGTCAGATCAGGTTTTAAAGCAAGGTGACTTTGTAACCCTTGATTTTGGTGCAGTTGTAAATGGCTATCGCTCTGATATGACTCGTAGTTACATTATTGGCGAAGCATCAGAAAAACAAACCCGTATTTATAATACTGTTCTAGATGCACAAAATACAGCACTTGAAATGGTTAAACCGGGTGTTAATTGTTTAGATTTAAATGCCATATCAAACAAGGTGATTGCTGATGCGGGCTTTGGCGAGTACGCAGGTAAAGGTCTTGGCCATGGTTTAGGGTTATTTTTACATGAAGTGCCATTTATCAACACACTGACAGACTACAAGCTTGAAGTAGGAAATGTGATCACCATTGAGCCTGGAATTTATATACCAGGCTACGGTGGTGTGCGCCTTGAAGATGACATAGTTGTCACCGAATCTGGCTTTGAGGTGTTAACCCAAGCGCCTAAGCCATTCATAATCTAAGATTCATTTTTTAGCATAGGCTAAGCGGGCTAAACGATCAGTTACGTGGTAACTATCAAGCCCGCTAACGGCCACTGTGCCAATGGCTTCAATATCGACAAAGCCGTCTTCTTGCAGACACGCCTCATCTAAGTAGATATCAGTTATTTCACCTATGATAAGTTCCGTGCCATTGATGGCAAGGTGGTGGTGTTCTTTGAGTTCAAGGGCATATTTAAGCTTACTTTCTTTAACAAAAGGCGCCGTAAAGTTATTTAGGTATTGAGTAGTGAGGCCTGTTGCATCAAATTCAGACTCGTCTTTATCGTAGGGTGCCGATGTTTGGTGCGCTTTGCTATAAATGTCTTTGTTGACATGGTTAATCGTATATTGCTTAGTCGCTAATAAGTTCTCTAGGGTGTGGCGAGGCACTGAATGAGGGCGAATTATCATACCCACTAAAGGGGGATGTGCGCCAAGATGAAATACTGAACTCACAATGGCTAAATTAGTTTGGCCGTTACTATCTTGTGTGCCGACTAGGTTAGCACTTTTAAATCCCGACAAACTATTAATTAAATGGGCGCGGTAGCGGCTTTCTAAATCTGCAATGGCTTGCTTTGTTAAATGCATAATTTTCCTGTTACCAGTCTATGGGTTTTCCTTGCCAGTCAAAGTAGGCTGGGCTGGGTGATTGTTGTAAATAATCAGCATCACTTATCAATGAATACAGCTGCTCGGCTACAAACTCAGGGGTAAATAACTTTCCTTCGGGTACATTTGCCTGAAACGGTTTTGATAGTGGTGTATCAGTGGTACCTGGGTGAAATAACACGCAGTGGCATTGTTTATAGCGCCTACTAAGTTCGATCGCAGCGGATTTAAATAACATATTTAAAGCTGCCTTCGACGCTCGGTAGCTATACCAACCACCTAACTTGTTATCGCTAATACTACCAACACGTGCACTCAACGCACAGATAACCGAAGCTACTTGCGGCTTTAAAAGCGTTGAGAATAAAGCCACACAGCGAATTGGCAGTAGGGCATTTGTATGCATGCTATTTATAAAGTGCTGCTCAGATATTTGTTCAAGTTTACGTTCAGGTACGTGCTCTGGATCATGCAGTAGGCCATTAAATATCATTAGTTGAGCTAAGTCATATTGGCTGTTGGCAAGTTCTTTGGCAATTTCACCTAAGCTTTGCTCTGAGTAATCAGTTGTAAAATGCTGGTGGCTGATTTCATTGTTCGATGTCTCATCAAAATTAGCATTATATTTATTACGGCTGATGGTGACGATATGACCACGACTGATTTGTTTTTTTAATGTTGTGAAATAGGCTTTAGCGATTTCACTGCTTGCACCGCACAGAATAAAGAGTTGCATTTTTGACCTGTTATAAAATATTTAAAAAACTTTTTTAGCTCAATCTATCATCAATAAGTATTGCGATCGCGATTTAGAATCTAATTTACCTAAACTAAAGTAGATAAAAAGGCTCGGTAAAAATTTGACCAAACTGATATTAAGAATGCCTTAATTTACGCGTATTTTGACAATTTAATTGGTAAGTCCATTTTACCAATTGTGTGTGTCGCTAAACCTTGTATCAAAACAAACTGCGTGTTTATTACACTTTTATGTTGATAGATTGGTTATTCTTTTTTACGAGTTTGTTAGAAAATTCGATCTATTAAATTAACGCCGACAATGATATTAATAGAAAGGATCAGTATTTAGCTGCGTTCGTGCTTGGTTAAATACTGCGCAGTAAGTACTTTCAACTTAGCTAAAGAAAGGAGTATGAGAATGAGTGAACAATATGCTGCACTTCGCGGTAATGTTAGTATGCTTGGACAAATGCTGGGTCAAACCATTAAAGATGCACAAGGACAAGCCATTTTAGATAAGGTAGAAGAAATTCGCGCTTTATCTAAATCGTCACGTAGTGGTAACGAGGCCGACAGACAAGCGCTTATCGATGTACTACACGCTCTCACAGATGAAGAACTATTACCGGTTGCACGCTCATTTAATCATTTTTTGAATCTTGCTAATGTTGCTGAACAATTTCATACCGTATCGCGTTTTAATGATGTTGGCTTTTGCCAATTAAACCCTCTCACTCAAACATTAAAAGCGTTAGCAACAGCGGCAAAACAAGGTCAAGTAGATCCAAATCACTTGGCACAAACACTCTCAAAACTCCACATAAACCTTGTACTAACCGCACACCCAACAGAGGTGACGCGTCGTACTATGATTAATAAACACGTTGAACTTAGTGATTGTCTTGCATCTTTAGAGCGTAAAGACAATTTACCAAGCGAACGTGCTGACTTATTAAACCGTATTGCTCAGCTAATTAGCCAAGCATGGCATACTGACGATATTCGCCGTTCGCGCCCAACGCCAATTGACGAAGCAAAATGGGGCTTTGCTGTTATTGAAAATAGCTTATGGCATGCCGTACCGCGTTTCTTACGTGAATTTAGCGAAGATGTAAAAACTGAGCTCGATTTAGAGTTGCCGATTGATTACAGCCCAATTGAGTTCACTTCTTGGATGGGCGGAGACCGTGATGGTAACCCGTTTGTAACTGCTGAAGTGACACAGCAAGTACTTGATCATGGCCGCTGGATGGCGCTTGATTTGTATTCGCGTGATATCGAAACGCTAAGCAATGAGCTATCAATGTCAGATGCAAGTGATGAGCTTATTGAACTTGCAGGCCAAGACTTTGAACCATATCGTGCGGTACTTAAAAAACTCAAGAATCAAATTACCGAAACTGTGACGCATTTAGGCGCTAAAATTAAGAAAAAGCGTACTGATTCTGAAGATTTAATTACAGATATAGCGCAAATTAAACACCCAATCGAAGTGTGTTATCGCTCGCTGATTAAAACCAATATGAAGGTAGTTGCCGATGGTTTACTGCTTGATGTACTGCGTCGTATTAACAGCTTTGGTCTACGCCTTGCTAAATTAGATGTTCGTCAGGATTCGTCGCGTCATGGTGATGTTTTCTCTGAGTTAACACGTTATTTAGGCTTAGGTGATTATCATCAATGGCAAGAAGAAGACAAACAAGCATTTTTACTTGCTGAGCTAAATTCTCGCCGTCCGCTTATTCCAAAACATTGGCAACCGAGCCCTGAAGTACAAGAAGTGCTTGATACATTTGATGTAATTGCAGCGCAAGATGCACAAACATTCGGCCTGTATATTATTTCGATGGCTCGTACTGCATCTGATGTACTGGCAGTGCAGTTATTGCTTAAAGAAAGCGGCTGTAAGTTTAACTTACCGGTTGCGCCATTATTTGAAACGCTAGATGACTTAAATAATGGTAAAGATGTTATTGAATGTTTACTTGATAACACCTGGTATCGTGGTCATATTCAAAACCAACAAAATGTGATGATTGGCTACTCAGATTCTGCAAAAGATGCAGGTATGATGGCTGCAGGCTGGGCACAATATGAAGCAATGGATAAGCTGGTTCAATTAGCCGAGAATCGCGGTATTGAGCTTATTTTATTCCATGGCCGAGGTGGTACGGTTGGTCGCGGTGGCGCGCCAGCTGCACAAGCACTTCGCTCACAACCTCCTGGTTCATTAAAAGGTGGTCTGCGTGTAACAGAGCAGGGTGAAATGATCCGCTTTAAGTTTGGTTTACCAGCTGTTGCTCTACAAAGCTTAAATATTTATGCCGGTGCAGTACTTGAAAGTAACCTGCTACCACCGCCAGAGCCGAAAAGCGAGTGGCGTGAAGTGATGGAACTTATCAGTGCTGACTCGTGTGAGCATTACCGCCAAGTTGTGCGTCATGATGAAAACTTTGTACCTTACTTTAGAATGGCAACGCCAGAGCAAGAGCTTTCTAAATTACCACTGGGTTCTCGCCCAGCGAAGCGTAACCCAAATGGGGGTGTAGAAAGCCTTCGTGCAATTCCATGGATTTTTGCTTGGAGCCAAAACCGTTTAATGCTGCCTGCTTGGTTAGGTGCGTTAACAGGTCTTAAAGCTGCTTTAGATAAATATGGCATCGAGACACTTCACGAAATGAGCTTAAAATGGCCTTTCTTCCGTGCTCGATTAGAGATGCTAGAGATGGTATTTAGTAAAGCCGATAGTTGGTTAAGTGCTCATTACGATGATGCATTGGTAACTGAGCAATATAAACCACTTGGTGTGAAGCTTCGCCAAGAGTTGAGTGAGGCAATTGAGCTGGTGCAGTCATTAAGCCCACAAAAAAGTTTACTTGCTGACCAACCTTGGATCAAAGAGTCGATTGCACTGCGTAACCCGTACACTGATCCACTTAACTTACTACAAGTGGAGTTATTACGTCGTTCACGTGCAGCAGATGAAAACTCTGAAGGTGATATCGATAATGCCCTAATGATTACAATGACTGGTATTGCTGCAGGTATGCGCAATACAGGTTAATTGATGTCGTCAACTAATCGTGCATCGATTGGTAATGTAATCACAAACCGTGCGCCGTGCTTTGATGGTACGGCGCATATATTGCCTTTCAAGTTATATTTCACAGCATTAAAAACCACGTTCAAACCAAGCCCTAAGTGATGGCCACCTAAATTAGTGGTATAGAATGGGGTAAAAATTTCTTGCAGGATTGATTCCTTAATGCCTACGCCGTTGTCTTGATAGATAATTTTGACATAGTCATTACCTGCGCGGATGGTAATGTCTACCTTTCCTTCTGCTGTATGTGTAAAACCATGTTCATATGAATTAATAACCAGAGTTTTTAGAATATCCTCTAAAATTGAGGGGCAGGAAGTAATGGCTACACTGTCTCCATCAACATGATAAGTAATTTTCTTACCCAAATATTTACTCATAGGCTCTAGTTTATGATGAATAAAGTTTTTTAATGGAATACTTGATAACGGTTTGTCTAAGTTAATAGACACATTAAGTGCTTTAAATTCCTCAACAATACCTGCTAAGCGGTTAATAGCTGAAATAACAAGATCCTTGGCCTTGTCGGTGTTGGTAATAAATTCATGGAAGTATTTGCTTGATAAGTTTTGTTGTTTAAATTTATCTGACAAAGACTCTAAATATTCGTCGATGAGTGAACTTGCTGTGACAATTGTGCCTATTGGTGTATTTAATTGATGGGCCATGCCAGAGACTAATGAGGTTAAAGAGGCTATCTTTTCGATTTCAATTAAATGATCTTGCGTTTCATTTAATTGTACTAGTATCTTTTCAAGTTCTTGTTTTCGCTTATCAATATTATTTATCGCGATAAAAGAACCAAACAAGATGATTACCAAGCATATTGATATGACGATAGTAAGATCTTTAAACGCCTGCGCTTTTGTTGCTTTTACTTGCTCTGCCCGTGTAAGTTCTGCAATTTTGAGCTCTTTAGCTTTTGCATCAGCCTGCGCTAACGCTTTAGCTAAATTAACATTTGCTTGGCGTTTTAAAATTTCCGCATTGATTTGCGCATAGTGTTTGTATGCAATCAGTGCTTCAGCATACTGTTCTTGCTTTTCAAGTAGTTGTGCAGTCAACTTGGTAACTTCAAGTTGAGTCGTGATATCAGATAGCTTAAAAGTATGTGTTTCAATCGAAGCGAGTAAATTAAGAGCTTTGTTCGCTGAATCTTGTGCATCGTATGTTTGCGCTAAACATAAAACCACACTTAAGTAATCACCGCTGTAGGTTTGAGTTTTTATAAGCTCTACAGCATCAGTTAGAAATTCTTCTGATTCATTTAACATACCTTTTAAACGTAATACCTTTCCCTTCAATACAAAACTTTTACTTAGATGAGCAGTAAAATCGTGGCGTTGTTGTAATATTATCGCGTCATTTAATACATCTAATGCATGATCAAAATCACCTAAACCAATTAGCGCTATTGCAAGGTGGGTACTTGCAAACGACTCATCTAGGGGCTGATTCTCTATTTTTGCGGTATCTCTGTATTGTTCAAAAGCGATGGTAGCGTCACGGTAACGTTTTAAATTTAGGTTAATCAGAGCAATATTTATTTCGGTTTGTTGTAAAAGGTGCTTTCCGATTGTTTTTGCCACAGGTAATGCATCGCTATAATAGTGTAATGCATCTTGATACATGCCTAATCGGGCATAAATACCGCCAGATATGTTTAAGTAGCCATACATTAAATCCTTATTACTCGACTGTAATGCTATATCCATGAAATGAACTAGTGTTTTCATGGCTTGCTCTAATTCATCGTTTTCAAGTAAAAACCAAGCCTTATAATTTGTGATTATTGCTCGTTGTTCTAATGAAAATATTACTGTGTCGGAGGATAATAATGAATTGACTAGCTGTAGGGCATTGGTAGGAGAGCTGGCATAGGTTTCAGTAATTGAGGTTTCTATTTCTTTAAATTCAGTTTCTGTGATTGCTTGTGACAGAGCAGTACTTGTGAACAGCATCAAGCATAGATAAAACAGAAAACGAATTTTCATTTCAAATAATCCTTTATACAAACCAGAGTAAGGATGGAAAGTGCATAATCCTTTCGTCTACATATGTGAGGTTATTTATTATGGATTTTAATTAGAAATAGAGTTATACGAAAAAGCTTAATAATGGATTAGAAAACTCATACATGTTCAAAAGGTAAATAGATTATGAAAGTAGGTAACATTTGCGGGTATAAATCCAATCCTTAAGTGTGAACTTTGCAACTGGTCATACCTATTTTATTGCTAGGTATTGACTAAGCAAGGCAGATCCATAAAATAGCCCGGCTTTTATTCAGCAACCATTAATTTTACCTTTACCCACGCATTTTAGAGTAACCTATGTCGAACGTGTCAACGTGCATCACTTATGATGCATCGACGTCTTTAGTGATGATGACGTTAAGAGGGACTGCAAGTGCACAGGATGTGATTAATTTTTACCAAATAGCCCATCAATATTCAGTATTATATGGGTCAGAAAAAATTCTTGTTGATGTATCTGAGTTAACCCATGACTTCGCACCAGCAGACTTGTTTACTATAATGCCAGTGATTGCTAACTCGTTAAAGCGAGCTGTATTAGCTATTGTGGTGAGTTTCGATGGCTTTATGCATGACTTATTTGTGCAAAAAGCTAAACGTTACAACCTTCAAGCCGAGAATTTTGAGTGTTTTAGTAAAGCTAAAAATTGGCTAGTTCATCAATAAACAGAGAAACTAGCTGAAATTCATTTTCTGTGTATATTTGCGCTTACAAAAAATGCCTATTTAACACTTTTTTGTTGTAAATTTCGAGACACAGCGCGTTGAAACCTAGTATTTAAATGCATAACCTTTTAAACTGTTTAGCCAATTAATAATTATAATTTGTTATGACAGTAACTAGGAAAGACGTATCTAATTCTGTGTCAAGAACAACACCTTTTGACTTCAGTGATGAGCAAAAGCAATCTCTTTTTAGTCAGTTGAAAAGCCAACGTGGCATCTTATCTCAAGCTGATATTTTATTACTTTGTGAGCAACATCAGTTAACAGAGTCACAACTCTTAAAAGCGTGTGTACCTGTTGCGAGTTTGTTTTCTATCGCACCAATTTCAAAATTCTATGTCGGTGCTATTGCACAAGGTAACAATCAGCAAGGTGAAACGACATTCTATTTTGGTGCTAATGTGGAGTTTTCTCATCAAGCGCTAAGTTTAGTTGTTCACGCAGAACAATCTGCGATAAATAATGCATGGTTAAACGGTGCTCAATCAATAGATAAAATTGCGATCAGTGATGCCCCTTGTGGATACTGTCGCCAGTTTATGAATGAGCTCAGCACAGCGCAATCACTTGAAATATTACTTCCTGAAAGACACTTTACTTTACATGAGCTTTTGCCGTATTCGTTTGGGCCAACAGACTTAGGGAATAACGAAAGCTTATTCTCACAGGAAAAAAACGACGGTCATTTCGATAGTGTTAATGAGCTCGATCAGAAATTAGCTGAAACAGCGCTAAAAGCTTACGTACCTTATACCGCGAACTACTGTAGCGTTAAAATCACGACTTTTGAAAACGGTAATTTTTACGGAAGCTATGCTGAAAATGCGGCTTACAGCCCAAGTTTATCACCGCTTCAAAGTGCTTTAAGTCAGTTTTATCTTGCTGGGTTAAAGTTTGATGATAAGACGGTTAAGTCGATCACCTTGTTAGAAACACAAGGGGCCGAAAATCAGTATGAGGTGGCTAAAAGTGTGCTGGCAAGTTTTGATAACCCACCAGCATTCGAGCACTGTATTGCTAAGCTAGTTAAAGATTAGTTTAGCAATAGTTTTGCAGCTTCAATGACTACGGCGACTGACTTTTTCTCAATCTCGCCGTGGTCAACATTAGGAATTTCTTGCTTAGTACGGTTTACTAATACACCTGCAACACACGCTGCGCGTAAGCCAAGTGCTGCACACATAGTGAAAAGTGTTGCTGATTCCATTTCATAGTTCATCACACCAAGCTTTTGCCACTCTTCACAGCTACCTTGTAATGAACGAGGAACATAACCTGAATAGGTATCGTAACGTTCTTGGCCTGGATAGAAGGTGTCACTTGAAGCTGTAATGCCAATATGGAAATTAATGCCTAAATTATCACAAGCATTAACCATAGCTTGTGTTGCAAAAAAGTCAGATACCGCAGGGTAGCTCAATGGCGCGAAGTGCTGACTTGCACCATCTAAACGAACAGATGCTTGGCTAATTAAAATGTCGCCTTCATTAATGTGTGGTTGAATAGCACCTGTTGTACCAATGCGTAAAAAGGTATCAATACCTAGCTGTGCAAGCTCTTCAACAGCAATTGATGTAGATGGCCCACCAATACCGGTTGAACAAACTACCACGCTGTGGCCGTTTAACTCACCACGATATACATGAAATTCACGGGTCTTCGCTAAGCACTTTGGGTTATCGAGAAGTGTTGAAATGCGGGCAGAGCGATCAGGATCACCAGGGACAATTGCCAGTGTTGCACCGTTTAAGTCCTCACGAGTGAGCCCTAAATGAAATACCTTTTCCATTATTAAACCTTATTTTTGTCTAAAGCGTAATACTTTAATCATACGTGTTTAAAGTACAGGACAGATGTCCTATTAGATTACGAATGTTGCAAGATTTGCACAGATAACCTAAACCTAAAGATGTAACGATAAAAGAGGACCTATTATGCCTGCTTCATCATCTATGAGTAAACATCATGAATTTGCTCGCTGTTTAGAGAGTGCTCATGTTTCTATGGCTGCTCCGTTTCATTGGCTTGCTTTAGCGTTTAAAGATATTGCCAATGCGCCAATCCTAAGCTTAGTGTACGGTTTAGTTTTTACACTAATACCTGCAGCAATAATGTACTTTGTGTATCAATTTGATACACATCTTGTCATTTTGCCAGCGGTTGTTGGCTTTGCTCTTATTGGCCCTGCATTTGCGGCTGGGCTTTACGATGTTGCTTGGGAGCTAGAAAAAGGGCATAAACCGACCTTAATGCACAGTTTAAAATCAATGTTTAGAAACCCCGCTGGTGAATGGGGATTTGCAGTATTATTAATGGTGATTATGATTGTGTGGATGAGACTTGCTGCATTGATCCACGCACTGTATCCGAATGTTGTAGATCCTAGTTTTGAGCAGTTATCTGCGTTTTTAACGCTCGGCAGTATTGTCGGTGGTATCTTACTGGTAACAGTTTTTGCTATTTCAGCATTTACCCCGCAGATAATGATGGAAAGGCGCGTAGATATAATGACGGCGGTTATCTCATCGATGAATGCAGTAAAAACCAATGTAGGCGCAATGGTTGTTTGGGCTGCTTTAATAATATTCATGGTATTTCTAGGATTTGTCACAGGAACGGCTGGGTTTATTGTTATTATGCCATTATTAAGCTACGCGAGTTGGCATGCTTACATTGCGGTGATAAAAACTAAGAAGCCAAGGGGTTACGAATAATGAGTATTCACCTTGCTTGAATATAAATCTATTGCAGCAATCTAATAGGTTGCTGCAAAATTTGACTTTCCCTCCGTGCATGTTATACCTGCCAAAATACCACGCTCATTGAGTTATTGAGCACCCATAATAAGTCTCTTTAGAAATAATAAACTATAAATTTCAAGAGGTTAATTTTTCCTTCTTCTCATGATAAATGTGATGCTTGCATCGCGGTTTCTAGATTATGAGAAAGCGTAATTTTAACGATTACGAATGAATATGCAGTTATTTAGCAGCGGAGTAGAAATGAGTAACACACAAAAAGCATTTCACGAAAAACTAAGTCAATGTCTTTGCCCACCAGGCGATGGTGTTTTTACGGTAAATACAGCGAAAGAACGTAAAGATGCCTTACGAACAAAATTATACGGTCAGACAGAGAACGTAGACGTTCTTTGGAAAGAGTCATTAGAGACACTAGCAGACTCAGAACATAAAGCTGTGATTCTTGGGATCAGCTCTGATTGTGGTGGGGGTATTTTACGTGGTGCTAACTGGGGCCCGTTATTTTTACGTTCTACCTTAATTGATCAACAACCACAGGCTCGCGCGTTCGACTTAGGTGACGTTCGTGTTATTCCGCATTTATTGCATGATAAATACCTAAACGAAGCTACAATCACAAACTGTCAAAAAGCACTCTATGCTGATGAAAACAGCGAATACCATGTATCACCATTGTCTATCACTGAAGATGTGTGTGATGGGTTTTATGCCAACTACCCAGATAAAGGTATTTTCGGGATTGGCGGTGACCATTCAATCAGTTATCCGCTAACCAAAGCGTATTTAAAAGCAAAGCGTGACGCAGGTAAACGCACTGCAATTATACATTTTGACGCCCACACTGATTTACTTGTAGAGCGCTTAGGTATCGATTTATGTTTTGGTTCATGGTGTACACATATCCTTGAGTACCTACCTGCACCGCGTAACCTTATTCAATTTGGTATTCGTTCAAGTGGTAAACCGAAACAACACTGGGAAGAGACTTTTGGTGTTAAGCAGCACTGGGCACATGAAATTATTGAGCGTGGTGCTAAAGCTGTTGCTGAAGAAGTAATTGCCCAGCTTAAAGCTGATAAAGTTGATGAGCTTTATGTGAGCTTTGATATTGATGCACTAGACGAAGCATTTGCTTCTGCGACAGGCACACCTGAAGCAGGTGGCTTAACACCACAGCATGCGTTAGACATTTTAGTTGCTTTAGCTGATGAGTTTCCAATTACCGGGGCTGATATGATGGAAATTGCACCATTTACAGACAGCTCTTTGATTGGTCAAACGAGTTCTGAAACAACGCTTAAAGAAGGTGCAAAAATTTCTGCCTTTTTAATTGCTGCGATGAACAAGTAATTTGCCTTGATGCAACAGGGGAGTGTGTTACTCCCCTTAGTCATTCCTTAGTCTTAAAAACATTCCATTATTCCTAACTACACGCTATATTATTATAAAAAATAATTATAAATTTGGTTTGTCTGCGATGTGGAAATCTCTAGCCTTGTTATTGCTTATTATTGCTAAACCTAGTTTTGCAGCAATAACAGTGGTAACTGAAAACTTTCCAAACTTCCAATATCAGAACGAACAAGGTGAGTTAGTTGGCTCTGTCGTGGGCAAAGTTAAAGCTGCCCTCGAAAAATCAGGGATGCAGTACGACATATCAATTAATACTTGGTCAATTACATACAATGCTGCTTTACGTGACGCAAACACGTGTATTTTTTCATTAGCACGTATTCCTTCCAGAGAGAAAAAATTTAAGTGGATACATAAACTTGAAGGCTTTTCAGCATCTTTTTATGCATTTAAATCAAATCGGCTGAGTATCAATAATCTCGATGATGCGAAAAAATATCGTACTGCAGTTCTAAAAAATAACTATTCCCATGTTTATTTAAAAGAGCAGGGTTTTAATGAAAATAAACAGTTAATCCTGCTTGATAGCTTTGAAAATATTTACGACATTCTTAAGAGTCGTCGTACAACTGTTGATTTAGTGGTATTAAGTGACCAACAATATCAATTTGAAAGTAAAAATGATCAAAGCCTTTCTTTTCTAGAGCCTGTTTATCAGCTACCTGTTGCACGCGCTGATTTATACTTTGCTTGTAACGGAAATATCGACCCAGTGACTTTAGATAAGCTCAATAAAGCCTTTGTTTCCAGTGATTTAAAATAGCACTTGTTGATTGCGATAAAGCAGTTATAATCAGCTGCTTTTTGACCATTCTCGCCAAACTCTAAACAGCATAAGTGAGCAAAAAGTTGTTTGCATTCAACAGTCTGAATGCTTTTTACTAGGAGCCACAATGAGTGACTTACTCGTTATTATGATATTAATTTTGATCAGTGCGTTGTTTGCAATGAGCGAAATAGCTATTGCTGCATCACGTAAGATAAAATTAAGGGTCATGGTCGACGAAGGCAATAAAAAAGCCCAGGCAGTATTAACGTTGCAAGAGCAGCCGGGGGCATTTTTTGCGATGATACAAATTGCCTTAAATGCGATTGCTATTTTAGGTGGTATTGTCGGTGAGCAAGCTTTATCACCTTATATTGAACAAATTTTAGGGATGATTTATCAAGGCCCGTTACTAAGTCAAATTAGCTTTTTGATTTCGTTTTTTAGCATAACCTCATTATTCATTTTATTTGCAGATTTACTGCCTAAACGCCTAGCGATGATTATGCCTGAGGCTGTTGCTGTCAATGTGGTGTCTATAATGCGTTGGGTTACCTTTGCATTAACGCCATTTGTTGTGTTCTTTAATGGCACTACAAACTTTATTTTACGCGCCTTTAAAGTTCCGGCTGAACGAGAAGATATTGTTACCACAGAAGACATCGTTGCAATGATGGATGCTGGGGCTGAATATGGCAGCCTACAACAACAGGAATATGAGTTAATAGGCAATGTGTTTGATTTGGAGGCCCGGTTTTTATCGAGTGTGATGACTCCACGTGATCAAATTGTATTTTTTGATGTAAAAGCTGATGCCCAAGAAGTCGCTACCAAAATTATTGAGCACCCGCATAATCACTTTTTAGTGTGTGATGGTAGTTTAGACAAATTAATTGGTTCGGTTGAATCAAAAGATATCCTTCGTAAAGTACTTAAAGGGCAAACTGCTGAGATAGATAGTGAGTTAATCAGCCGTGATATTTTTTACTTACCAGAAACACTCAGTCTTTCTGAAGCATTAAATACCTTTAAAAAAGCAGCTGAGCCATTTGCTGTTGTTGTTAATGAATATGCACTGATGGTTGGCATTGTCACTGTTAAAGATTTAATGAAAGGCTTTATGGGTGATTTGATCAGTCATCAGGGCGAAGAGTTAATTATTCAACGTGATAACACTTCTTGGTTAGTGGATGGCCTGACACCTGTGGTTGAGCTTGCTAAAGTGCTAGAGATAGAAGAGTTTCCTGATCAATCACATTATGAAACTGTTGCCGGATTCCTTATTTATACGATGAAGCGACTTCCGAAGCGCGCCGAGTTTATACACTTTGGCGGGTTTAAATTTGAAGTGGTTGATGTTGAAGGAGTGAAGGTCGAGCAACTATTAGTTACTCGAATTTCAGAAGAAAGCAATTAAGGCTGCTCGTGCAGCCTTTATTCAAAAGTATCTTTCACTATTGCCTTAGCTTGATGCACCATGTGTACGCCATTTGACCAACACTCAATGGGCTGCAGTGATGCATTATCAAGTAACACCAGATCTGCATCTGCATTGATAGTCACTCTACCTTTATTAATACCAAGCACATCAGCTGGATTTGAGGTAATAGCCATTAATGCGTGTTCAACCGATACACCATATTCTTGAACGGCTTCTACAAACGAGCTATGCAATGTTGATTCTTTACCAACTTCAAGACCTAATAGATTAAAGTTATCATCAAAAATAGGTAAGCTTGCATGACCATCAGAGCTCATGGTGAGCTTAGTCGGTTGTACATTATTTTTAAGGCAGTAAGCCAGTGCCTGCGCGGCTGAATATTCACCATGGGCAAGATCATACTCTGTCGTGCTTGTGGTAAAGTCGATAGTGCCACCCGCTTTGCAAAACGCCACGCCCGCATTGAGTAAAGCAAGATTTCGATTCATATGCGTAGGATAAAACTGGCTAAGCGAAATATCAGTTAAGCTATCTATCTCATGTAATAAAGATAAGTGACTATCTACTGGACCTACATGAATACTAACCGTGCCTTTTTTGCCACTTAACATGCCAGCCACTTTTGCTTCAGCGGCTAGTTCAGCAAGTTGCTGAGCCGTTGGCTGACTACTGCGATGATCAGAAATGGCGACTTCACCGACACCAATAAACTCCTCAATATACATAATGTCATTCGTTATTGAACCAGTCAGTGTTTTAGCAGGTAAGTGATATGAACCTGTATGGCAAAAAACATTCAATCCTCGTTCTTTAAGTGCTTTTGCTTTTGCAATTAAATTACTATGGGTTCGACTACTTGAGTCAGTACCAAGCGCGGCGATAACCGTTGTTGTACCATGCAATGTTGCATCTGTTAGGTTCATTTCAGGTGTTCTGCTAGCAAAACCAGCCTCACCGCCACCACCTGTTATATGGACTAAAGAGTCAACAAACCCCGGAGTTAAAATGCAATTAGATCCATCAACGATGGTAACACCATGATAATTTTCGATATTAATTTCAGGCTGTATATCCACGATTTTTCCGCCCGCGATTAAAACATCTTGGTTTCCAAGCGGCGAAGGAGCGAAAATATCGGCGCCTTTTATAAGTGTTAACATAATTAAATCTTTTACTGATAGTTAATAAAATGTGCGAGAAAAATAAAGCAACTAGCAAGGCCAAAGAGCGCTAAGGTAAAACGCCAAATAAAGCTTGCCCACTCACTCCAATCAAGTTTAACAATGCCTAAACAGCCGATGAGGCTTGCTGAGGTGGGAATAAATATATTGGTTAGTCCATCACCTAATTGAAACGCCAGCACTACAATCTGCCGTGAAATATTTAATAGATCACCCAGTGGTGACATTAGCGGCATTGTGATTGCTGCTTGTCCTGAACCTGAAGATACAAAAAAGTTAAACACACTTTGAAATAATAGCATACCCCAAGCGGCGATATAGTCTGGTACAACTGAGATGCTGGTGGCGCTATAGTAAAGCAAAGTATTTAGAGTTGAAGGCGATGTTAAATCGCTACCGCCAAGTATTAAAATAACGCCTTTTGCTAAAGCAACCAAAAGCGCTGCGGGCAGGAGTTCTTGTGCACCCTCTTTAAATGCATTTGCGCTTTCATTTGCTGTTTGTTTTTTAAATAGACTAGCAATCACAGCAGAGGCTACACCTAAGCAGAAGAACTGCGCAGCTAATTCAGGAATATAATACTGCCTTGCCATAACACCCCAAATAACCCAAATAATACCTGCAATAAAGGTTATTAAGATAAGCTTATCTGCGCTGTCTAAGCTAATTGACTTGTTATTTTCTTGAGCACTTAGGTTCTTTGCCGATCTGATTGAATTAGCATATCGGATAGTAAATAGAAGGCCAAATGAGGTAAAAACCAGCCACGCAACCATTCTGAATCCGGCACCAGAAAACACCGGGATCTCTGCAATTGATTGAGCAATTGCGATACTAAATGGGTTCATCCAAGAGGTAGCAAAGCCAATCTGTGTCGCAACATAAGTTGTTAATACAGTTACTTTTGCATCATAACCGAGCTGTTTCATAATGGGGAATAACACAATACAAAAGGCGATGGCTTCTTCACCCATACCAAATACTGCGCCTCCTAATGAAAAAAGCACAAATAGCAAAGGAATGAATATCCACTCTACGTGTTGTGTTTTATTAATCAGCGCCATAATGCCGTTATTAATCGCACCTGTTTTTAAAATAACGCCAAAGGCGCCACCTGTGATTAAAATAAATGCCATTACCCCGATGGCTGCACCATATTTATCACCAGAGACTAAGCCTTCAAACAATACATTGGCTAGACCAATGCCTCCTCCTTCTGCAAAAAGGGCAGGTGGTGTATGTTCTGTTGCTTTTTGATACTGTGATAATTCAACACTGTGACTATCTTGTTCGGCATTAAACACACCGGGTGTTATAAATAAACTGGCTAAATAGGCGATGACTGCGACGCATAACAAAATGATGCTCGCATCAGGCATCGCAAACTGTTTGTTTTTCATAAAGTCACTTAACGATTGTTCGAAGAATGTGAGAAAAGCAAGGTATTGTAGCTCTTGCTGAGAAAGATTAACACTGAGAGCCGCGAGTTTGAGTTATTGATAACACAAACTTAGCAATGTGGGCGACATATAGCCGCCCACGTTAATGTTAAAAGCGATAGCTCAGACTCAACGTATAGCGAGTGCCATATGCATTATGATTGATTGAATCAAACCCGCGGCTTGAGCCATATAGCTTAGGGGGTTCTTTATCGAAGATATTATCAATACGAGCGCGGATTGATAATGCATCATTGACAAAATAGCCAGCTGATAAATCCCATACTAACCAGTCATCAACGTCACGTTTTAACTCCTCGTTAAGCTCGCCAAGCTCTTCTAGTTCGTCTATTTCACGACCACGCAGCCCTTCGATATCATCCTCATAACTACTGGTATAATTGGCACCGAGATTTAAGTAATAACTCTCAGCTTCCCAATCAATAGAAAATCTGCCTACATTTTCAGGGTAGCGATAAGTACCGATTAATTTTTCGATTGCATCTGAGCCAGGTTTATTTCGCTCAAACTCTAAATAGTGTGTACCATCGAAAGCGAGTGTTAAATTGCCTTTTGCAAAATTAAATCGATGATCAAATTTAAAATCGATACCTGCTAATGTCTGGGTGCCGGTATTTTCAAGAGGAATAACATGGTCTCTAAATAATGGCAGGAATAGCTCATCTTCTCGCGGGTTAAACTCACTAATATAGTTTGTGAGGATCTCTGAAAGGTTAGCGCCATCACTTTCGATATTGAGTCCAGCATTATCGGTTACTTCACACAGCTGCTCCTCGTACGAAATACCTTGTTGACCTTGTGGTACTAGCCCACAGTGACGAAGAGAAGCATCTGTAATAGCTCTATCTAGCACTGCAGTCATATTGGTATCGATAACTTGTTCGTGATCAAAATGCCAATAATCAACCGTTAAGTTAGTATTTACAGATGGGCTCCATGCAAAGCCAATGCTGAGCGCTTCAGACTCTTCGGCTTTGAGTGCTTGATTACCGAGTTCTAGGCTGTTAACACTGACCTCGGTGCCATCACCCATACAATATAAATCTGCAACAGCCTGATTAGCACCGCAATCGAAGCGTGATTGTGTGGTACGTAATTTTACGCCTGCTTGAGTTAATGAAGGTGCCCTAAATGACGTTGACCAAGAACTTCTAATGATAAGAGAATCTGAAGGACGATAGCTTAAACCAACTTTAGGGTTAAACGTTCCACCAAAGTCATCGTAATGATCGTAACGACCAGCGACTTGCAGTTCTATCTGCTCAGTGAGTGGCACATTCAACTCTAAAAATGCAGCGTACTGAGTACGATCGGCCTCAGACAAGCTAGAGCCGAAACCAAATACATCTACCAAATAACCATTTTCAGGACGGGCTTGTGAGTCTAACGATGGAATATCTTTTAATTCTTCTCGTCGAGCTTCAATACCAAATGCAGCATAAATGGGTAACTCATTAAACGTAAATAAATCGCCATTAAAGTTTAAATCCCAACCGTATACTGTACTTTCACCGCTTCTACTTGGGTTTGCCTTTGCAAGATCAAGCACTGCATCGTTATTACTATCCCCCTGTAAAAACGGGTTGTAGAACGGCATTAACTGACCTTGTGCACAATTGAGCTGTGTTCCATCGTATGTAGCTAATGATCCGTCAGAACATAATTCACCAGTGATAGCTGCATGAAATTGATAGCGGTTATAAATACCATCAATTGCTTGTTGCTCTGACTTAGAACGAGAAAATGTTACTCCCGACTCCCAACTCCAATCACCAATATAACCGGCAAGGCTACTGACTAAGCGAAAGTTTTTGGTTTCGACTTCAACCGTTCGTGGTGAATTAAAACGCGCATCAAATGCAAAGCCATACACATCTCGACCCGCTTGAGTGGTAAATGGATCAATATAAAGCTGGTCCATTAAGTCGTTACTGCCATCAGCGTTATCATAAATGAATAGCGCATCTTCTATGATAAACGGACCATCATCGTCGTTTATTTGATTGATTGGTGCAGGTGATGAATAGGCTTTTGATTTAGTTTGGCTATAGAAGAAATCGGTATGCCAATCTAAATCACCTAAGGTGCTGTTAAACATAAAGCCAGTTGAAAGGCTTTCAAATGGGGTTTCTAGGTAATCATCTTGGTTTGCATAGTAAGCACAAATTTGCTCACCATACTCAGTCGTGACAAGCTCTGTTTTACAGTTTGGCGCTGGTAGTTCATTGCCATCTCGGCTGCTGTAATAATAAATGTTTGGTGAGTTCTCAAGTTTCGGTAAATATGAGTATCCATTCACTAAATTTGGGCTTGCGGTATAGCTTCTGTCGGTCGCTTTAAAGGCATTGCGATCGTAAATATCGGCAAATACCGTTAAGTTACTCTCACCTATATTCGTGCCGTAAACTAAGTTAAGTTGTTTCTTACCTTCGTCATGACTTTCAAAACTATTAGTGTAAGAAGTGTTTACTTCAGCTCCTTGAAAGTCATCTTTAAGAATATAGTTAATAACACCAGCGACAGCATCAGCCCCATATATTGCCGATGCACCAGTGGCGAGAATATCAATGCGCTCGATTGCGGCAAGTGGAATTGAGTTCACATCAACAAAATTTTCAGTGCCTGCTGCGAACGAGCTCGGCGCAACACGACGGCCATTAATCAGTGTTAATGTAGCTGAAGGCCCCATACCACGAAGGCTGGCAGCAGATTGACCCGCTGGCGTTGAGGTTGATGTACCGCCGCTTTCAGATGTCGAAAAGGTACCTGATCCGCCTTTGAATACAGATAAATCTTTTAATAACTCATGAATGGTGTTCGCTCCTGAGCGCTTGATTGCATCTTGGTCAAGCACGGTAAGCGGGATGGTTCCTTCTAAATCAACCCCTTTAATTCGTGATCCTGTTACTTCTACTCGTTCAATTTTTTCTGATTGTTGGTCGTTTTGAGCATACACAGCATGAACTGGGCACAGCACAGCGCTGATTGCTACAGCAATTGATAACTGACGAAACATATTGATTTACCTTTGTCTTATACCAATCCGCAAAAATGCTTAATTAAGCGAATTGGTATTAAATACCCACGGCAAAACCGTGACATTTTAAATAATTTTTATAATTTTTTAGACAGGGCTGTGGGTTATAGACACAACTAGCCCCTCACAGGAAGTGAGGTGTGGCTACTCGTCAAACCACTCCGAAAGGTAGTGTGGAGAGTAGAAATATGTACAAAGCGATAATGCGTTTTTCAACATAATTCCAATCCGTAAGGTCTTTTGACAAAGCTAGTAATACAGTGCTAGCTTACTCGCGTTTTAAATGTTCCTTTTTTTTATAGCAAGCAACAAAAAGCTGTGCAAGTAATTTTCTAATATTTTTTTACAAGAGTGTAACAATATGAACATCCTTAAGGAGCAAAATGCTAAATACCACATTGGGTTTATTTTTGGGGTATTTAGTGTTGTTTTCGCGTCATTTGGCAGTAAAGTTTATGCAAGCGAGCAACAGCAAACGTTAGTTTTAATTGGTGGGGCATTGACAACCTGTTCAAGTATGAGCCCTAAAAATTGCCTTTCTAATAAACAGATCAGTGGTAAACAAACTAATCAATTTCGATTAAATAATGATGCTTTATCTGCAATAAAGACAAACTGGCCAACAAATAATGAAAAAAATCGCCAGCAAACGCTTAAGGTGTTAACACAGATTGCACGTCAACAACCTGATGTGAACACTAAAAGTGATATTTTATGGGCATGGCGTGATTTAGATAATACGTTATTGAACACGTTAACAGATAAAGAGTATAACTTCGTGCAAGATAGTCTCGAAGTTCCTGTGTTAACAACCGATTCAACAAGACAAAAAGAGCAAGTTAGTGTACCGGATAACAATGAAAGTGCAGCAAGTGATATTTTAGACTTTGTGTCTGCTTCGTTAAAAACAACGGATGAATCACCAACCATTTTAGCGGTTACAGCTTCAAGCAGAGACCCTTATGAATCAGCAGATTTTTATGAAGGATTATTAAGCTTTAATGGTGTCGAATCAAAGTGGTTACCTTTAACACCCGCTTTAGCAAGAGCGATTACCAGTAAGCAATGTGAGAATTTAGATGCTTTACGTACTGAGAGAATGGCTGTTTTTAACCGTGAGACTATTTATCCTGACCGAGTTAAGGCCGAAAAAGCGCTTTGTGATCAAGGGGTAGAGCATTTAGTTAAACTGATTGAAAACGCAACGGGCATTATGTTTAACGGTGGTGATCAGAGCTTAACTAGACAGGTGCTTTTTGATGATAACGGCAAGCAATACCCTTGGACTCACGCAATCTTACAAAGGCCATTACTTGTTGGCACAAGTGCAGGAACAGCGGTGCAAAGTGGTGGTAAGAATGCCTATGGTTCGGTGCCTATGATTTCTAATGGGACTAGTTTAGCAGCATTAAGAGCTGGAGCATTTGCTGTTTCACCACCGAGTGAGCGCTGTAAAAATGAATGTGATAATAGCCTTTCAGCAGATTCATTAACCTATGAAAAACAAGGCGGTTTAGGTAGCTTTACTTACGGGGTTCTAGATACTCATTTTAGCGAGCGCAACAGAACCATGCGCTTGGCTAGACTACTGGCAGATTCAGGGCAAAAACATGGTTTTGGCATTGATGAAACTACGGCGCTTGTATCAATTCGAGCAGGTGAAACCGCATTAATGACGGTGATTGGTAAAAGTGGTGTAGTACATGTTCAAACAGACGCTAAAAACAAAGGAGCAATCAGTTATTGGCCAGCAGGGGCGGTTATTGATGTAACAAAGGATGGTTTTAGTCTTGCGAAGCGAACTGTTGATAATGCACTGCCTAGTATTAAAATTCCGCGATTACCGATGCAGCGTTTTGGCACTATTTTTTCTGATGCTAAATTGCGCTCGCTTGTGCAAGCTATGTGTTTAACTCAAGAACAACAAGCTGTAGCCCAGCATGATGAGTTTCTACTCGATTTAAATGCTACTGAAGATACGCATTATTACCGTGTTAATAAAAGTAGTACGGGCTGTGCTGTAGAGAATCTAGCCTTTAGTGTTAAATCCTTTTAACACTAAAAATTACTGAAAAAGTAGTAGATTATTTGTTCGTTATTAGTTAGCGTAACACTAATAACGAACAAATCATGGAATGAGTTAATGAAATATAATCTACTACTTTTATTTATTTTTGGCTGTTTGTTTGCTTATTTATCTATTCCAGTAGTAGGGGTTGGCTCAGCTTTAGCGATCCCTAGCGAAATTCTTACACCTCTTTATGATTTGTCACCTAAATTTGCTTTAACAGTGATTGATATTGTTACGTTAGGTATCCCACTAATAGCATTACTTTTTGTGTTCTTATTATTAAGTAAATGGCTCTACCTAAAAGACAAAGCGTATTCATATTTTATATTACTGACACCTTTTTTAGCACTGCATTTATATTTTGCTGTTAACACCTTTTCTGCAAATTTTGATAATACGACTTTGCTTGCAAGTTTGCCTAAGTATCTATTATTAATACTTTTTGTAGCGCTGTTTTCTAATCATAAAAAACCGAACTTTAGTTGATGTAAGTCATACGCGAAAGTTCAACATATAAGCTAATCTCTAATTAATCAGTGAACGAAGTTGGTCATAGAATGAAAAAATTACTGATATTAACAAGTGGGGGTGATTGCCCTGGGCTAAATGGGGTGATCAGAGCTGTGGTTAAAGCAGCCGAACATGATGGCAATTGGCAGGTATATGGAAGCCGAAGAGCTTACTGTGGTGTACTTGAAAAGCCAAATGATATTATTCACTTAACTAGTGAAGTAGTGGCCGGTATTCATGTTCGTGGCGGCACAATTCTAGAAACAGTTAATAAAGGGAATCCTACCGCATTTCCTGCAGAGATAGCAGGCGAGCAAGTATTTATTGACCGTTCAGATGAGTTAATAAGTATTTTGAAACAATTGGGGTTTGATGCAGTCATTAATATCGGGGGCGATGGTTCTCACAGAATCTCTCAGCATTTATTTGAGCATGGCTTAAATATCGTAGGCGTGCCAAAAACCATTGATAATGATTTATATGGCACTGATTACACAATTGGTTTTCAAACTGCCGTTGACACTGCAACAGAAGCCATTGATCGATTAATACCAACTGCGCAAAGTCATAATCGCGTGATTGTGACGGAAGTTATGGGTCGTGATGCGGGTTGGATTTGTTTACATTCAGCAATTGCAGCAGGCGCTGAAGTAGCACTTATTCCTGAAATTCCTTACGATATTGAAGTGGTTAAAGCAAAACTTAAATCACGTTTTGATAATGGCCATGGATTTGCAAATATCGTTATTTCAGAGGGAGCTAAACCTGTTGCAGGAAGTGTTGTAAGTAAACAATCAAGTGAGTTTGGCTACGAAAACCCAGTGCTAGGTGGAATTGCTGAGCAACTAGCCTCACAGATCCGTATTGCACTTGACCTTGATGTAAGAGTCACTGTGTTAGGGCATATTCAACGTGGTGGCACACCCAATGCGTTTGATAGGGTGCTTGCAGCAGAGTTTGGGGTGCAAGCATTCGAACTTGTTAAGAAAGGCCAGTTTGGTTTTATCCCCGTAAGTAAAGAGGGTGAAATTAAACCAATCAGTTTAAAAGCCGCAACTTCTGAATATCGTGTTATCCCTTTAGAGCATTCGTTAATAAGCAGTGCCCGGGCTATGGGGATGTGCTTAGGTGACTAATAAGCAGTTCTAACTGATAGTTTTAAAATGATTTTCTTAACTAGCTGCTAAATTATTCATTTAGCAACTTATTTGTTGCACAAAAAACACACTGCAAAGCAAGCAAAATATTTAATGTAAAGATACTTAAAGGTGGTTGATCTGTGCCTTTTTTAGTTTAGAATGATCGTTCATTCTAAATTAAGGAACTACACATGCAGCGCTCTCGCATTCCATTTTTTGCAGTGTCAGCTTTGGCTGGTGCTGTTTTATTATCAGGCTGCGGCCAATCAGAATCGGCTCAAGGGCAATCGCAGGCAGCTCAAGCTGTACCTGTTGGTGTTATTGAGATGCAAAGCAAACCACTTACGCTAACTAAAGAATTGCCAGGTCGTGTGGCTGCTTCACGTATCGCGCAAATTCGTCCACAGGTTAACGGTATTATTCAGTCTCGTATGTTCGTTGAAGGTGCTGAAGTAGAAAAGGGCCAAGCCTTATATCAAATTGACCCATCTACATTTGAAGCAGAGGTCGCTACCAGCAAAGCCGCTATTACTAAAGCTCAAGCAAGTATTGCTAATGCCAAAGCAAAAGCTGAACGCTATAAAGAGCTATTGAATATCAAAGCTGTCAGTCAGCAAGATTATGATGAAGCGGATGCGGCATACAAAAGTGCAAAAGCCGACTTATTGACTGCTCAAGCACAGCTTAAAACTGCTGAAATTAATTTAAACTACAGCAAAGTGTTAGCACCAATTAGTGGTCAAATTGGTAAATCGGATGTCACTGCCGGTGCCCTTGTTAGCGCTAATCAAGCAACAGCATTAGCTACTATCACTCAGCTTGATCCAATCTATGTTGATTTAACACAGTCAAGCAGTGAACTAACACGTTTGAAAAAAGCTATCGCCGCAGGTGAGCTTGATAAAGATGCCGCTTTACATTCAAAAGTTGAATTAATAATGGAAGATGGCAGCACTTATCAACACAAAGGCACATTACAATTTTCTGAAGTAACCGTTGATCCAAGTACAGGCTCTGTGACTTTACGTGCTGAATTTCCTAATCCTGAAAAATTACTTCTACCGGGTATGTATGTTCGCGCAGTGATTGTTGAAGGTGTGAAAAGTGATGCGATTTTAGCACCACAACGTGGTGTGAGCAGAAACACCAAAGGTGAACCTACTGCCATGGTCGTAAGTAAAGATAACACCGTTGAAGCACGTGTGCTGAAAACTGACCGTACTGTAGGCTCAAACTGGTTAGTGACAGATGGCCTAAATAATGGCGATAAGCTGATTGTTGAAGGTTTACAGAAAATCCGCCCAGGTGCCCCAGTAAACGCAATGCCAGCAGAATCAGTAGCTAACAGCCAGTAACGGAGAAACTTAATGTCACGATTTTTTATTGATCGGCCCATATTTGCATGGGTACTTGCTATCGTTGTTATGCTGGCAGGTATCTTAGCAATTAGAAGTTTGCCGGTTGCGCAGTATCCATCAATTGCACCGCCTGCAATTAGTATTCAAGCCTCATACCCTGGTGCGTCGGCCCGTACTTTAGAAGATACGGTTACACAGGTTATTGAACAAAAAATGAAAGGGCTCGATGGCTTGCTCTACATGTCGTCAACCTCTGAATCGAACGGCTCTGCGACTTTAACGTTAACCTTTAGTGCAGATACCGACCCTGATATCGCACAGGTTCAAGTGCAAAACAAATTGTCGTTAGCAACACCTTTATTACCAGAGGAAGTACAACGTCAAGGTGTCTCGGTTGCAAAATCGGCTCGTAACTTCTTAATGGTTGTAGGCTTTGTATCTGAAGACGGTAGCATGAACAACATCGATATCGGTGATTATGTTTCATCTAACGTACTTGATATTATTTCTCGTGTTAACGGGGTGGGTGAAGTACAACTTTTTGGCTCGCAATATGCAATGCGTATTTGGTTAGATCCAGCTAAATTACTTAAGTACTCATTAACTCCTGCTGATATTAGCGCTGCAATCAGTGCCCAAAATGCACAAGTGTCGGCAGGTCAACTGGGTGCCTTGCCAGCAGTGAGTGGCCAACAACTGAATGCAACAGTGACTGCGCAAAGCCGCTTACAAACACCTGAGCAATTTAGAAATATCTTTGTAAAAACCAATGCTGATGGCTCGGTTGTTCGTTTAAGTGACGTTGCCGATGTTGAATTAGGTGGTGAAAACTATGGTGTTGTTGCGCGTTTTAACGGCAAACCGGCATCAGGTTTAGGTGTTAAGCTTGCCAGTGGTGCTAATGCGCTTGATACAGCTGATGGCGTAAAAGCGGCACTTGCTGAACTTGAGCCTTTCTTTCCTGAAGGTTTAACAACCGTTGTTCCTTACGATACGACACCATTCGTATCACTTTCAATTGAGAAAGTAGTTAGCACTCTAATTGAAGCTGTTGTGCTGGTGTTCTTGGTCATGTACTTATTCTTACAGAACTTCAGAGCAACACTTATTCCAACTATTGCAGTACCTGTTGTATTGCTAGGTACGTTTGCCATCTTAAAAGTGTTTGGCTTCTCAATTAATACTCTAACCATGTTTGCTATGGTCCTTGCCATTGGTCTACTGGTTGATGATGCGATCGTTGTTGTTGAAAACGTTGAACGTGTAATGACAGAAGAGAACTTGTCTCCTCTTGAAGCGACACGTAAATCAATGGATGAAATCAAAGGCGCACTTGTGGGTATTGCCATGGTGCTCTCGGCAGTATTTGTGCCTATGGCGTTCTTCCCGGGATCTACAGGTGTTATTTATCGTCAGTTCTCAATCACCTTGGTAACGGCAATGAGTTTATCAGTGCTGGTTGCGTTAATTCTAACGCCGGCCCTTTGTGCAACAATGCTAAAACCAAGTCATGTTCATAATGATAAGTCTTTATTTGGTCGTTTCTTCCTTGGTTTTAACCGTGGTTTTGATAAAACAAACTCGGGTACACAAGGTTTTGTGTCTCGTATGATCAAACACAGTAAACGCTATTTACTTATTTACGGTTTAATCGTGGGTGGCATGGTGTTTATTTTCTCACAATTACCATCGGCATTCTTACCAGATGAAGACCAAGGTATTTTGTTTAACCAAGTAAGCCTACCTGCTGGAGCAACAACAGAACAAACCTTAAAAGTTGTTGAAAAGATGGAACACCACTTCTTAGAAGATCAATCAGAAGCGGTTAAATCTATCTTTACGGTAACAGGTTTCAGCTTTGCAGGTTCTGGGCAAAACGCAGCAATCGGCTTTGTTGGCTTGAAACACTGGGATGAACGTCAACGCCCTGATTTATCAGTAGGCGCTGTTGCTGGTAAAGCCATGGGATACTTCTCAACCATTAAAGAAGCATTTGTGTTTGCTTTCCCACCGCCAGCGGTTGTTGAGCTCGGTACTGCAAATGGTTTCACTTTATACCTACAAGACCGTGTTGGTTTAGGACATGACAAACTACTTGAAGCTCGAAACATGTTTTTAGGTATGGCGGCACAAAACCCTGTGTTATCGGGTGTGCGCCCAAATGGTCAAGAAGATAAACCAGAGCTGGAGCTTGATATTGACTTAGCCAAAGCTGAAGCATTAGGTCTGACTCAAGCAGATATCAATAATACGTTATCAACGGCTTGGGGTAGTCGCTATGTAAATGACTTTATTGACCGTGGTCGTGTTAAAAAAGTGTATTTACAAGGTACGCCTGAATCACGCATGGTGCCAGAAGATTTAGACAAGTGGTACGTGCGCAATGCCAATGGCGATATGGTGCCATTCACTGCGTTTGCTCAATCTTATTGGACTTATGGCTCGCCGCGTCTTGAGCGTTATAACGGCTTTTCAGCGATGGAAATCCAAGGTGCTGCTGCACCGGGTTATAGTACAGGTCAAGCGATGGCCGAAGTTGAGAAAATGGTTAAGAAGTTACCGCCAGGTGTGGCGTTCGAATGGACAGGTATTTCATATGAAGAGCGTTTAAGCGGTGGTCAAGCACCATTACTTTATGCACTCTCATTGTTAGTTGTATTCCTTTGTTTAGCGGCGTTATACGAGAGCTGGTCCGTGCCTGCGGCGGTTATGCTAATTGTACCGCTTGGGGTATTTGGTGCATCGATTGCCTCATTTGTATTTAATTTATCAAATGATATTTATCTACAAGTGGGTCTATTAACCACTATTGGTCTGGCATCAAAAAATGCCATCTTAATTGTAGAGTTTGCGATTCATAAAATGGACGAGGGTATGAAACTTGTCGATGCTGCTGTTGCTGCTATTCGCCTTCGTTTACGTCCAATCTTTATGACATCAATGGCATTTGTGTGTGGTGTACTACCACTTGCAATTGCATCAAGTGCAGGTTCGGGTGCACAAAACGCACTAGGTATTGCTGTTATTGGCGGTACTCTTGCGTCATCGACCATTGTGGTGTTGTTTGTGCCATTGTTCTTTGTATTGGTGCGCCGTGTATTCCCTGGTAAAACAAAGTCAACTAAAGAGGAGCAGGCATAATGAAAGCTAAACTTATCTCAGTGTCTGTTGCTGCACTTTTGTTATCTGCCTGTAATATGGCGCCAGATATGGAGCAGCGTGAATTACCCGTTGCTCAAAACTATGATGTTCAAGGTACTGCAGGTGATATCAATGCACTTAATTGGCAGTCATTTTTCACTAATGATCAGCTGCAACAATTGATCGCACTAACACTTGAAAACAACAAAGACATTAAAACTGCTGCACTCAATGTGCAGCAGGTAAGAGCGATGTATCAGATTGAAGATTCTGCGCTTTACCCAAGCATTGATTTAAATGCAGCGGGAACTCGTCAGCGTCTTCCGGCAGATTTATCTGGTACTGGTCAAGCGACTATTTCTGAAAACTATTCAGCGACTGTTGGCTTAACTGCTTACGAAATTGATCTTTGGGGCAAAGTGCGCAACCAATCAGAGCAAGCTTTACAAAACCTCTATGCCGCTGAATACAGTTTAACCAGTGTGCGCATTAGCTTGATTTCGGAATTAGTGAATGCGTGGCTTAACTATGCGACGGATAAAGAGCTATTGGCGCTTGCAAACGAGACTTTAAAGTCTCAGCAGGAGTCTTTAGAACTAACCCGTAAAACATTTGCTCTTGGCGCTGCGTCTCAGTTAACGCTATCGCAACTGGAAAGTACAGTAGCAACCGCTAAGGTCGATATTGCAAACTATCAGCGCTTACTAAAGCGTGATAAAAATGCTCTCGATTTTCTAGTGGGTAAAACCGTCACTGCTGATTTACTACCAAATCAAAATATAGATGATGTACTGAACTTACCGGATGTGCCTGTGGGGTTGCCGTCAGAGTTACTGACGCAACGACCAGACATTAAGGCCGCTGAGCATGATTTATTGGCAGCTAATGCAAATATTGGTGTGGCAAAAGCGGCATTCTATCCGAGTATAAGTTTAACCGCCAATGCCGGAACGGCCTCTGCTGATTTGAGTAATCTTTTTGATTCGGGCTCTGGGACTTGGAGTTTTGTACCATCGATTAACTTACCTATCTTTAATATGGGTCGTAATCAAGCCAATCTCGATGTTGCAAAGGCACAACAAGAAATGGCGCTTACTAGCTATGAGCAAACCATACAACAAGCATTTAAAGAAGTATCTGATGCCCTTGCTGATCGAGAAGGTTATATGCATCAGCTAGATGCACTCAACGATTTGTACCAAAGTAATGAGTTATCTTTTACTTTATCAGATGCGCGTTTTCAAAAAGGAGCAGACAGTTACTTGCAAGTGTTGGATGCGCAACGAAATTGGTACAGTGCTGGGCAACAGTTAATTTTGGGTAAACAAGCGTATCTTGCTAGCCAAATTAATTTGTATAAAGCACTTGGTGGTGGCTGGAATGCGCAAAAAAATGTGCATTAAAACAGCAAAAGCATAATTTATTTAAGGTTTTGCAGGATCTTAGTTGTTTTGACTCTCCTGTGATATTAAGATCCTGTAAACCTTGTTTAAGTAAAAGTTAACCATTTCAAAAGAGCTTGGAGAAACCATGACGCAAAAAACGAAAAGACACAATGACCCTGCGCTTGCTGAGGCAAGACGTAATCAAGTGCTTTGTGCTGCAGCGGATTGTTTTCGACGTAAGGGCTATCATGGCGCGGGAATGGCTGAAATTTCTAAAACAGCAGGCATGAGTGCAGGCCATATCTATAATTATTTCGCTAGTAAAGAAGCGATTATAGAATCGATTGTTGAGCGTGATATGGAAGAAATGTTCTCAATCTTTAAAGAGTTTGCAGATAAGCCGGGCGATCGTGTCACCGTGTTGCTAGATGGACTCGATAGAGGTGTTGAGCGCCATACCGATTTAAATCAAGGTGCGCTTGATTTAGAAATGCTCGCAGAAGCTGCGCGCAATGAAAAAATAGCTAACTTACTGCGTGAGTCAGATAGCCACGCCCGTGATTCTATGCGCGAATTGTTAGTTGGTGAAAGAGGGCCGTTACAAGGTACCGCACTTGAAGAAGTGAATGCCCGTATTGAAGTGATGTTTTCTGTGATGGGGGGGCTCTTGTTGCGTAAGATGCTTAATCCTTCATTAAACATTAGTGAGCTTTTAAAAGCACTTCGTCCAGCGATGAAAACGCTTCTATTACCATTTGATAAGGGAATAGATTAAGCTCTGCAAGGTAATTTATTCCGTTACTCCTGTTCAGTTAAAGTGATTCTGTGAAGTTTTTTATTACGCATTCACTTTCATCACACTGATAGCAATCCGCGTTAATATTTAATCATTTTTGCCAATTAGTTGTGTTTGCAAGTTCAACATATAGCACTTTAAATAGAAGTCTGTTTTCTCAAGCTCAGAAAATCAAGTTAAGTACAAAAATGTGTAAGTTATTCATAGCATAATGAAAAAATGTCCTAAACTTATCGATAGGAAATAAAGGTAAGAGCTTATTTTTTCATCTAAAGTGCCTGTTTAGGGCTTATCTGCTGTGTGGAAAGAAACTTGCATTAATGTATATGATTAAAATAACAAGGAGTGATTATGTGGGCAGCATTTAGCTATCTTGCGCTGGCAATTATTTTTATAATCGTGGCTATTCGAGTTGAGCTCGTATATTTTGCGCTATTTTTTTATTGGGCTGCATTGTCGCTACTACTAGTCAGTGGCGCTTATTTTTTTAACATTGCGCGAATTTTCAGAAAGCGTGAAAACGGTGTAATACCAATTTACATTCGTTGGGCGTTTATTCCCTTTTTACTAGGGGCTCAAATATACAATGCTTGGTCTCGTAAGCATGATAAAGTGCCTCCCTTACAACAAATAAATGAACATCTGTTTTTAGCTTGCAGGCTCTTTCCATCAGATATTGACACCATGAAAGAGTTAGGGATTACAGCAATCTTAGATGTTACCTGTGAGTTTGATGGCCTTGAATGGTCATCGACCCAAGAAAATATTCGCTATTTGAATATCCCCGTTTTAGACCACAGTGTGCCAACTCGTGCGCAATTACATCAAGCAATTAACTGGATCCACCATCAAGTAAAGGCTGATAGACGTGTTGTTGTGCATTGCGCATTAGGTCGCGGTCGTTCAGTGTTTGTTATGGCTGCATACTTACTAAGCCAAGATAAAGATGCAGATGTTCATACTGTTTTGGAGCAAATCAAAGAAACTCGAGAAACTGCTAATTTAAACAAGCGCCAACTTCGTCACTTAATAAAACGTCATCGTCGAGGCGATTTACTAATTAAAAACAAAGCTGTCTTAATTGCTAATCCAGTCTCTGGTACAAAGCTGTGGCAAGAAAAGAAAAAGCAGATAACCGCAAGGTTAAGTGAATATTATGATTTAACTGTACACACTACAACAGAAGAAGTGGACGGTATTCAATTAGCTAAAGAGGCTATAGAAACAAATCCCGATGTTGTTATCGCATGTGGTGGTGACGGTACAGTGACAGAAGTAGCCAGTGTATTAGTCAATACCGACTGTAAGTTAGGCATTATTCCTTTAGGCACTGCTAATGCATTAGCTCATGTATTAATGGGGATCCAATCTAAGTTAATCCCAGTCGAACAAGCTTGTGAACTTATTATTGAGGGACAGGCAAGTCGGATCGATACCGCTTTGTGTAATGGCGAGCGAATGCTGTTATTAGCAGGAATTGGGTTTGAGCAGAAAATGATTGAAAAGGCGCATCGAGATGCTAAAAATGAGTCCGGCCAACTAGCTTATTTACAAGGATTTTGGCAGGCACTAAGCGAACATGAAGCGCAAGATTATACAGTTACATTAGACGACAATGAACCTCAGTCTATAAATACCAATAGTTTAATCATTGCAAATGCAGCGCCGTTTACTACATTGTTGGCTCAATCAGCAGGTCAGCCAGATCATAATGATGGTTTACTTGATGTTAATTGGTTAACGCCTAACTCAGAGGCTAAAGCCAGTACGTTAAGTATTGCTGAATTAGTATTTTCAAGCATAACGCAAACAAGCTTTGCCATTAATAGCCATCATACAAATGCTAAACGAGTTTCTGTAAGTGCAGAAAAAGACATTAGTTATGTGATTGATGGTGAGGTTAAAACAGCAGAAAAGCTGGTGGTAGAGGTATCACCGAAGTCACTTTCGGTGATAATGGCCGAAACCTAACAGTTATTTTTTAATACTTTTCCATTCAAAAGGTGCGTCATCTTCGGCCTTTTGAGAGGAGAAAGTATCAATGTATAGTTGTTCAACTTTTTCACGGGCCCAAGGTGTTTTACGTAAAAATTTTAAGCTTGATTTAACACTTGGGTCATTTTGAAAACAGCGCACATCAACATGCTCAGCTAGGCCTTCCCAGCCAAGTTTTTCTTCAAGTTGGGTTACGATGTCGACAAGTTTGATACCGTGCAAAGGGTTATTTGGTTGATTGTCCATGCTTAATCTTTGGTTATTTCTAAACTGTGTAATAGTAACGTATCTAGCGTCTTTAAGCTAATTGACGTTTATACTCTTGTCTCGTTTTGGATAGACAATATCGCCGTTTTTATCCAGTCTTAACCACGCTAAGTCGCTGTTTGAAAAATTTGGCTGTTTGGCTGCACAAATTAACGTTATATCGCCAACAGCAATATAAGCGCCTTCGGTATAACGCTTATTTTCATACCAACACACTTTGTGGTTGTTAAGTGCTTCTTGGCCATCTAGCACAACTAATGCTTTATCTTTTGCTAAAACGAACTGTGAAAACAATAAAATAAACAAGGTAGTTAAGATTAAAATCTTTCTAAACAAAATACACCTCTCATTGTGCAGTTTTTTGTATCTACACTAAGCTTATGACTGTATTCTATAAAAGCACAATGACGTGATAATAAAAAGGTGAACACATGCAATTTAATAAAAATATGATTGACGAATTAACCCTGCTTGCTAAGTTTCCCCGCGACTCACAAATGCAAGGCATTAAAATCCACTCTGATGCAGAAGAAACAGTAAAAAATGCTGCAAAACGTCTTTATGACAAAGGCATTACTGATAGCCCTGATGGCGGCTATTTAACGGATTTAGGGCTAGATTTGATCAATCACGTGAGTGTTATTAATTCCGCACTGAGATAAAAATTAGATAATAAAAAGGCCCAAAATGATTGGGCCTTTAGTTTTAATAACAACGAATTAGATTGCGTCAGGTTGGTTCTGAGGAGCCGCATCAATAAAGGCATCTAGCTTATTACAATGCTCATAAACTGCGGAGATTTTTGGGTACTTACTCATATCAACGTTAAAGCGTAAGGCATTAAATACTTGCGGCACTAAACAGACATCAGCAAGTGTTGGTTTGTCGCCAACGCAAAAAGTGTTCGCTTCATCAAGTAACTTTTCGATACTCTCAAAGCCAACTTCTACCCAATGCTTATACCAAGCCGTTTTTGCATCTTCATCAACACCAAGATCATTAGCTAAGTACTTTAATACTCGCAAATTATCGATAGGGTGTATATCGCACGCTACGGCATAACATAAATTGCGGATCTGGGCTTTTTGCCATGCGTCACCTGTTAAAAGCGGTGTTTCTGGGTGTGTTTCTTCAAGCCACTCTAAAATAGCCAGCGATTGTGCAAGCACACCTTGATCTGTTTCTAGTGCCGGTAATAACCCTTGTGGGTTTTTTGCTAGGTACTGGTCGCTTTGCTGCTCTGATTTTAATAAATTAACGGTGACCAACTCGTGATCAATGTTCTTTAAATTAAGAGCAATGCGAACTCTGTAAGCGGCTGATGAACGAAAATAGCTATAAAGTTTCATTATGCGTCCTGTTTACCTGTGAAATGTTTTTTAATAGTGCGCCAACAGTCAGTGTAATTAGGCTGACGCTCTTTACCTTCAAGGGCATATTTAGTTGGTGAAATAACGTAACGCGATTCGAACATAAATGCCAAGGTGTTTTCGTAGCGTTGTGGTTTAAGTTCGGCATTTGATGCTTTTTCAAATACATCTGCTTCTGGACCATGTGGCGACATACAATTATGTAAACTTGAACCCCCAGGTATAAAGCCATGCTCTTTGGCATCGTATACACCTTCAATAAGTCCCATGAATTCACTCATAATATTACGGTGGTAATAAGGCGGACGGAATGTGTTTTCAGCCACCATCCAACGAGGAGGGAAGATAGCAAAGTCGATATTTGCGACACCTTCTGTACCCGATGGTGACGTTAGTACGGTGAAGATTGAAGGATCTGGGTGATCATAACTCACGGTATTCATAACATTGAATCGAGCAAGGTCATACTTGTATGGTGCACTATTACCTGTCCATGCAACGACATCTAATGGAGAATGGCCAATATCGCAGCGGAACATATTGCCATTAAACTTTGCAACTAGTTCAAAGTCACCTTCTACATCTTCATAAGCCGCAACAGGGTAGTGGAAGTCACGGTCATTGGCATAGCCATTAGCTCCTACAGGGCCGCGCTCTGGTAAAATATAGGCATGGCCATAGTTTTCACAAATATAGCCGCGGGCTGTGTCCGTTAATAAATCAACAGCAAATTTAATCCCACGAGGAATTACGGCAATTTCACCAGCTCGGACTGTTAGTTTTCCACACTCAGTACGGAGTAATAACTCACCTTGTTGTGGTACGAACAGCATTTCACCATCAGCATTATAAAAGTAACGTTGTTGCATTGATTTATTGGCTACATAGATATGAATACCTATACCTGTTTGTGCATTAGCGCTGCCATTAGCTGCCATGGTAATCAAACCATCAATAAAATCTGTTGGCTGCTCAGGAATTTCAATTGGATCCCAACGTAGCATTGTCGGCGGCGTTGGGACTTCTGTAATAGGAGCGGTACGAATAAGGCCATTGTCTATAGGTGTATAATCACCTTGTACTACTGACGGGCGAATACGATAAAACCAAGTACGGCGGTTATCAGCACGCGGCGCTGTAAATGCTGTTGTACTGAACTGTTCAGCATATAAATCGTATTTTACTTTTTGAGGGCTGAATTGACCGATAGGTAATGCACCGGGTAATGCTTCGGTTTCGAATTCATTACCAAAGCCTGTCATATATTGTAATTCGTTATTCATCACTAGACTCCTGAAAGGTTTTAGGTAAGATACTCTCATGTGAGACTAAATTCAAACTGCACTGAATTTACTTGTGTAAATAATTTTTGACAGTAGTGAAGCAATGACAACAAACAAACACCCAACGCTCGATTTACAGCAGTTCTTACCTTACTCATTAACCAATATTGCAATGCAGATGAGTGAGCAATTTAGTGAGCTATATCAAAAGCAGTTTGATTTAACCGTGCCACAATGGCGAGTAATCGCGAACCTGGCTCAATATGGTGAATGCACTGCTAAACAGTTGTGTGATATGGCACAAATGGATAAGTCAACGGTGTCCCGTGCAGTAAAGTCATTATTAACAAGAAACCTTATCGCAGCAAAAGCGAACCCAACTGATAAACGCGCAAACTTGTTATCGTTATCAGAGGCAGGAGTAGGTTTGCATAAACAAATTGTTCCGTTAGCAAACGAATGGCAAGCAAGTTTAGTGAGTGAGTTAGATAGCCAAGAAATTAAACAATTTATGAACACTCTTAGTAAGCTTTCCAGTTACTTAAATAAAAATGTGTAAATCTGTAATCAATGCATCATAGCAATTGATTTAGGGAATCGATACGTATATGATAATGGCTATCATTTACAATTAGCAATTTGGATGTCTCCTGTTATGAAATTAGCGTTAAACACCGTGAAGAAACTAGGTTTAAGCCTAGTATTAGCATCTACTTTTATTGCCCAACCTGTATTGGCAAATGGCCCAATTGGTGAGCACGTTAATCATCTAAAAGAAAATTTAAAAGATTACTCTGATGACGTTGAATGGATGATCAACAAAGTCGATATCATGGTGAGTGATTACGAAAGCAAAGGTGCTAAAGCTGTAAAAAGTGATGACCTAATCGAATACTGGGAATCAGTAAAGTTCCATAGTGCAATTGAAACAAACTATGTACCGGTTTATGCATCAATTTGGCAAAGTATTTATGGCATCAAAATGGCTATTGATGATAAAAAACCTGCAGCTGAGGTTCGCACTCATCAAAAGGCGTTGAATGCCGCCTTGTGGCAAGGTTTAGGAGCTGTTAGACTTGCCGCGGATTTCCAGCAAAAAGGCTTGTTAAAAGCTGTAAAAGCGACTGCTTCAGAAGAAACGACGCAAAGTGCTACCATCGATGAAATCAAACACAAATTAGACCGTGTTGTTGCAAAGTACGCAGAGCGTTTAAGTGACGAAGCAACACAAATCGTACATGATACTTACTTGCATTTATTCGAGGGTGTTGAAGGTACACTTATCGAAAAAGATGCGAAGTTAGTCGAAGTGCTCGAAAAAGATTTTAATGTAACCCTGCCAAAAGCGATTTCTGATAAAGGGTCTGTTGACCAAGTACGTGCAGTGGTTGTTGATATGCAAGAAAAGCTAGATCGCGCTAAGGTGTTATTAGAAGAAGCCGAAAAAGCTCGTAAGGATGTATTTTAGTGAAGCGTAGAACCTTTATTCAAGGACTTGCTGCGTTCGGGGTAGTAGGCGCAATGCCACTACCTCTTTCTCGTGCCTTCGCAGCCAGTGCTGCAAGCCCCGTTTCTGTAAAAGACTTACCCGCCCTTGAGGGTGACTTAACATTATATTTAGGCCGCGGCGAAGGCGGCTTGTACGAAAACGTACTGCAGTCGATCGAAAAGAATAATCCAAAATTGAATTTATCAATTCGTAGAGGCCCAACGGCTGCGCTTGGCAATATGATTGTCGCTGAAGCGAAAGCAGGAGTTAAACGTGCTGATTTATTTTGGGCTGTTGACTCAGGTGCGATTGGTTTAATTACCGACGCGGGTTTGGCTAAACCATTACCAAGTGATTTAGCAGCACAGTTACAGCCACAATTCCGTTACCCTGGTTGGGCACCGGTTACCGGGCGTATTCGAACTCTACCTTATAACACCAAGCGTCTGAGCAAAGATGATATCCCCGACAGTATCATGGCGATTGCTGACAGCGATTTATCAATAGGTTGGGCACCTGCTTACGCATCTTTTCAATCATTCGTAACGGCTATGCGTATTCTTGAAGGTGAAGATAAAACCGCTAAGTGGCTTAAAAAGGTTCAAAAACGTTCGAAAACCTATGCTGGTGAGCTTGGTGTAGTAATGGCAGTTGAACGTGGTGAAGTCGATATTGGCTTTGCAAACCACTATTACACATTACGACTTAAGTCAGGTAAACCAGATGCTAATCTTGATCTTGCTTTTACCAATCAAGATGCCGGTTGTTTAGTTAATGCATCAGGTGTTTTATCGTTAACAGATAACCCTAATGCGATGAATTTTATGCGTTACTTACTAAGTTCAGAAGTACAAAGTTACTTAGCCCGTGAAGCCTATGAAATTCCACTGATCCAAGGCATTGAACAACCAGCTGGGTTACCAGCATTAACGGATGTATCACCGCCGAAAATTGACTTAACTCAATTGGCAGATTTAAGGCCAACACTCGACCTTATGCGCAGTAGCGGTGTTTTATAATGCGCATACCTGCTTCTTATCCCATGGCGCTGCTTGCAGCGCTTTTGGCGTTAGTGCCAGTTTATATTCTGATCACTTTAGCAAGTGATGCGACTGCTGTATTTGATAGTCATAACTTAAAAATTCTTGGTAACACCTTATCACTTATGGTGTTAACGGTAATAGGCTCTGTTTTAATTGGTGTACCTCTGGCGTTTATTAGTGCCTATGTTCAACTTCCTTTTAAAAAGCTGTGGCTTGTTCTGTTTGCTGCTCCTCTGGCAATCCCAAGTTATATTGGTGCGTTTACCTTGTATGCTGCATTTGGCCCCGGTGGTGAGATAAATCAGTTGCTCGGCTTCGAAACGCCGCCTATGTATGGGCTAACAGGCGCTGCCATTGTAATGACCCTATACACGTTTCCTTTTGTAATGCTAACAACTCGATCATCTTTACTTAGCTTAGATGCCAGCATGGTTAATGCTGCACGTACTTTAGGTATGTCGATGACAATGAGTGTATTTAAAGTTATTTTACCTCGGGTTATCAATGGTATAGCGGCAGGCTCTTTACTGGTTGCGCTTTATACCTTATCAGACTTTGGTACACCGGCGATGATGCGCTTAGATACGTTCACTCGGGTTATTTATGTAGAATACAACGCCTTTGGTTTAAGTCGTGCGGCAATGTTATCGCTACAACTGATGGTTATCGTCGGATTTTTATTGTTTATCGAGTCACAAATTAAAACAGCTTCAGAACGCCATGGACGTTCATTGATGTTATTTCCATCCAATGGTCAAAAAGTTGCGATGTTACTGACATTTTTACCAGTATTGCTACTTGCGATTTGTTTACCTTTGGCAATTTTTTCACTTTGGCTTGCCCGTGATGGAGTTGCAGATTTTGACTTCAGTATTGCTTGGCATTCAGCCTATGCATCGGGTATTGCTGCTATCGTTGCTGTTGTTGTTGCTGTACCTGTTGCTCATGCAGCGTTGAGTGGAAAAGCAGGGCGTATTATGGAGCGTGTAACTTATTTTGGATTTGGTATTCCGGGTATTGTGATGGGAACGGCATTGGTATATGGCGGTCTACAGTTGCCACTCTTTTATCAAACCTTAGCTCTATTAGTAATTGCTTATGTGCTGCGCTTTTTGCCGCTTGCAGTTGGCTCTGTAAGAACCAGTACTGAGCATCTAGATTCAAGTTTAATAAAGTCGGCACGAGTACTGGGTGCCAGCCCTCGTGAAGCATTTATACGAATTACTTTACCCCTAACTATGCGCGGTATTATCGCAGGTGCTGCTTTGGTATTTTTAGAATCAATGCGTGAACTTGAAGCAACACTTTTACTTGGCCCAACGGGTTTTGAAACCCTTTCAACATATTTGTGGCGTGTTTATGAAGCCGGTTACTTTGGCCGTGCTGCTATTCCTGGTTTATTGTTGGTAGTGATATCAGCATGCGGCTTGGCTATAATGCTCTCTGGTGAAAAGCGCAGTCAATTAGAACATTAAGGATCAGTTTAATGCTATCAGTTAGTAAGCTGTCTATCGATTATGGTAGCAATCGTGTGGTAAGTGAACTTAACTTATCACTTGGGGAAAGTGAGATCCTCATGCTAGTTGGTCCAACTGGCTGTGGTAAAAGTACAATTTTACAAGCGTTAGCTGGGCTTATTCCTATTAGCGAAGGCGAAATAAATTTAGGTTCATGGCGAGCTACGCCAAAACTACAAGTTCCCCCGGAAAAACGTAAAGTAGGAATGGTGTTTCAAGATTTTGCCCTTTTTCCACATTTAACTGTTGAACAGAATATTTGCTTTAGACTTAACGATACTTCTAAAGCCGATCATTGGATAAAGCTACTAGGTCTTGAAGCATTTCGAAATAAAAAGCCGGCAACCTTATCTGGTGGTCAAAAGCAGCGTGTCGCACTCGCTCGAACTCTTGCTCATGAACCAGACTTTGTTTTACTTGATGAGCCATTATCTAACCTAGATGCAGCTCTAAAAGATACTCTTCGATGGGATATTAGAAATGCTTTAAAGGCGGCAGGTGTTCCCGCTATTTGGGTGACCCATGACCAAGAGGAAGCCTTATCTGTCGGTGACCGTGTAGGGGTGCTTAAAGAGGGGATAATTCAGCAAATTGATACTCCTGAGCGTTGCTTTAGCTTGCCAAGTAATCGTTTTGTGGCACGCTTTTTAGGTGAGGCAAGTTTCATTGCCGGTAATTGTGTAGGTGATACAGCCACAACAGATATAGGCAATGCACCAGCAATCAAAATTGATCATGATGCAGCAAAGGTTGATGTATTGTTGCGCCCTGATGATGTGCATCTAATTAATAATGCTAATACAAATAACGGTGAAGTGACCTGGGTACGTTATGAGGGGGGCAGCCGATTATGCGCTGTTAAACTGGCATGCGATACTGTGGTGACAAGCCGTGTGAGCCATGAGGTGATAGTGCGCCCGGGTGATGCTGTGCATGTTTCAATCAATACAACCCATCCACTTGCGGTTTACGCAGCTTAAATAAAACTTTGTGTGCAGGTCAAATTGGCCTGCATTTTCATATCAGGGTAGGTCGGGCTTTAGTCCGTGATCATTCAAGTTTAAAGATTTGTCGCCATAAATGACGACTTACATAACAACGCTGGATCGCGTTAAACATCAGCCCTCAGCCATCAAACGCGATATAAAATCGCTGCTACTAGCAACTTGCTAATTTTACTCTTGTCCCTTGCTAACTTTCCCCTAGTAACCTGTAACTCCTCACTTTCTTCCAAACGTAAAAAGCCCGCCAGTAGGGGCGGGCTTTTGCTTTATAACAAGGTTAACTCGTTATTAGAATGTGTAACGTACACCTACACGCATTTCCCAAACTGATGCGTTGCTTTGTGTTGCAGTTTTACCATTGTTAGGGCTAAAGTTTGAGTAAACGTAACGACCTTGGTCATCGATTGATGTTTTAATCATACGGTTACCAACGAAGTTACCTTTCTTAAGTACACCCCAGTCATCGTTTAACATGTTAGTTAAGTTATCGATAACGAAGAATACTTCACCTTTGTGACCAGGCATGAAACCAGGTAACTCTTGAGTCATCTTGAAGTTAACTTTCGTGAACCAATCAGCGTTTTGGCTGTTACGGCCAACGATTTCACCGCGCTCAAGGCCTTGAGCAGAAATCCACTCGTTAAACTCATTAATTTCATCAGCAGTCATATCATAAACAACGTTAGGGTCATTTACTTCAGGGATATACATTAGCTGACGGCTACGGTTTGAGTTGCTATCACCCCAAACTTTGTCACTACCGTTATATGTATAGCTGTAAGGTAGACCTTTGTATGTTTCGCTGAATAGGTTGAAACGTGTGCTGTAACCATCAAACAACTCAGTTGTGTAACCTAATGTCATAGTAAAGCGATGTGGGATCTCGTAATCAGATGTGCGTGCACCTGGGTTTGTTGGATCGTATGTCGCCATGTTACCGTAGTTAGAGCTCGCTACAGAGCTTGTCATTGGGTTAACATCTGTTGAATCTGTGTAAGCGTAAGCTAGTTGTACGCTAATACCGTTATCAAAACGCTTGCTCATTGCAGCAGAAATGATATGAGACTCACCACTGTCGCCACTCACATTAGTAAGTAATAAGTCACCGCTACGCCCTTCTATAGACTTAAGAATTGGACGACCATCAAACGTTGTTTCACCAGAATCTTGCAACGCGATGTCTTGGATAATTGCAGCATCTTTACGTTTAGTGAATAAGTAATCTAGTGAGAATACATACTCATCTTCAGTTGTGTATGTTGCACCTACTGAGTATTTCCACTCTGATGGCATTTCAAAGTCTGGGTCAACAGCATTTACTGAAGAGTCACCCGCACCAATTGTTGTATTAGCAACTTGGTCATACATTTCTTGTGGCACTTCGTAACCTGGTGTACCACCATTCACTGTCGGTGTATTGAATAAGTCAACATCTTCACGGTAAGTACCAATGTTTGTAATACCATCGTTAGAGTATGAGTTAGATAACCAAACGTTCGGGTTACCACCAGAGAATAAACCAACACCAGCGCGTACTTCTAATGCATCCGTTGCGTACCATTCAAAACCTACACGTGGTTGAATTAAGTCGATGCCATCGAATGTTGCTTGGTTACTAAAACCATAACGGTTAGTAAAGTTTTCATTGTAGTTAGGTTTGTCGTCACTTGTGTATTTGTCGTAACGAAGACCAAATGTTAATGTTGCGTCTAAATCTGTGAAGCTGTATTCATCTTGCACATAGAAAGTGTGTTGAGCGTATGAGAAGCTTGCAGCCGCATCAGTAGGGTTGTTAGTACCTGCAGCGTTGTTGTAGTAGATAGCTGAAGCTTGGCCTGCTTCAAAATCATCTACAGAATCAAAACGCCACTCACCTTGTGTGTGTTGTACGAATTGGTTAAATACGTCTAGCTTTTCGTACTCATAACCACCAGTAATCGTATGTTGATCAAGGTAATATGTACCAGCAACTTTTACAGTTGTTGTTTCATAGTCTAGGTCGTTTGATTGACGAGAGTCATCTGGACCGATGTAGATAGTACCGCCACCAGCAGCATCAATTTGCATTTCACCAAAGCTGCTCGCTGCATCTAAAGACTGTACTGTTGCATCTAGCTCTGATTTACCAATACGAACTTCAGTAGAGAAGTTGTCTGACCAATCTGAGTAAAGTGAACCGATGATTGATGTAAACTCAGCACCTTGCTTGAAGAAATGGTTTTCTAAAGCTACTGTATCGCTGTATGCATCTGATTGAGATAGCGTGAAAGCATCATTATAGTTATAGATTATGTTTGCACGGTGATCGTCGTTGATGTTCCAGTCTAACTTAACTAAGATTTTTTCATCTTCAACTGGTGCGCTTGATGGCATGCCACCTGCGTCATAACCGTAAACATCTTGAGCAATTTGTTGTACACGAGCAACATCTGCCGCTGAAACACTACCTGTATTTAAACCGCCGTATTCGTACTGTTTAACACCTTCAACTTTCTCATAAGATGTGAATAAGAAAAGGTTATCTTTGATTAGTGGTAAACCAACGTTGAAGCCGTAACGTTTTTCAGTGTAATCACCGTTATCGTAGTCTTCACCTTCGATTTTATCGCCTTTCATTGAATCATTTGTGTAATCGAAGAAAACACCACCGTGTACTTCGTTACCACCAGATTTAGTAACTGCGTTGATGTTACATGATGTGAAACCACCATATTGAACATCAAAAGGCGCTAGTTCAACGGCAACCTGCTCGATTGAATCGAAAGAGAAAGGAGCACCGATTGTTGGGTAACCGTTTGAGCTTAGACCGAAGTTATCGTTCATACGAACGCCGTCTAGCGTTAAGCTGTTGAAACGTGGGTTACCACCACCACAGTTAATTGAACCACGGCTATCATCGATTGTTACACGTGGGTCGATACGAATGATATCTTTTAAGTCACGGTTGATAGCTGGTTGGTTTTCTAAATCTTCAAGTGTGAAAGTCGCAGCAGGACCTGTACCACCAGACATACGGCTGATAGGACGACCTGTAACAACGATTTGTTCGATGTCTGATTGCGGCTCTAACGTAACATTAACAGGGTAGTCAGCACCAACTTGTAGGTTAATATTGTTGAAAGTTTGATCTGCAAATACGTCAGAATCTACAACAACGCGGTAAGGACCACCTACGCGTAGGCCTTTAGCTGTGAAGTAACCCGCATCGTTCGTTTCAGTTTCTTTAGTTGAACCTGAAGGTAAGTGAACGATAGTAATCTTAGTGCCAGCAGCAGGGTTGCCGCTAGGACCTTTGATTTGACCCTTGATAGCAGATGTTGTTTCATTTGCTAACGCTGCACCACTCACACCAACACATGCTGCAATAGCAAGTGATAGAGCTGTTTTGCGGAGTTGGATTTTCATTATGTTATTTCCCGTGTTAGAGGTTATGTTTCATTTATAGTTTGCTGTCAGTTGGCATCTTAAGTGCCTTTACTAACGGTTTTGCTGATTTATCAAATAAACTATTTAATAAACCGGCCAATCTTATCCCGCCTTGCTGTAGGCGAGTTTTAACAATTGGTAAGTTTTTATAGATATAACTATAACTTACGTTTGTTTCATTTTCTTTATAGATTGAATTTGCAATATTATGTGATTCGATTAACCAATCGCTTGGTGAACTGGTAAGGTAGTCCATTATCAACGCTTGATTTGTTGTATTTATAAATTGCGCAAATTCAGTATAGGACAAATTTTCATTTTCAATGAGTTTTGAGTCCCATAGGCTATGTAAATTGGTATCTTGCCCGAAGAATGTGACAGAAATATTGTTGCCGCCACGATCTTCACTGCGACCTGCATGGAATGGTTGGTGACTATCACCAACAAGATGAACTAAAAAGCGTAAAGCAAACTGTTTTTCTGCAAGTGATGCTTTTTGGTTTTGTAAAACTGAAATTGAATATTCCATCCCTTCAAGGATGTCAGACACTGTGTCTTTGTTATGGTGGGCATTTGAGTCGTAATGAGGATCAGCATCACCCTCTTTTAAATTGATGTAATGCCAGCGAGATGACTTTTTTTGCCAAAATTGCTCAGGGGCAGAGCGCATTTCATCGGCCCAAGTGGCAATTTGAGGGAGTGACTCGCCATCAAGTAAAGGAATTAATGCTTGCCTCGTGGTGTCAGTAATATGCTTAGATGCAATTTCACCAACAATACGATGACCATTTTGTCCCCATGCATTAGCCGGAGTACTTAACACCGCTGAAATAACAGGTGTCGATAACAGCAACATCTTTATTGTTTTTTGTAACATTGACTCAGTGTCCAAAAATGAATGTGCCCTGAAGCACGATTACTTGGTGCTAATTCTCCTGAATTTTAAAACAAATAGAAAGGACTCAATAAGATTCATAATTTCTTGTTCATATATGTTTAAAAACAATGAGTTATTTATTTTAGGTAAAATTACCTGTTGTAATAAGTAAGAATAATTGTTCAAATAGAGGCAAGGGTGCGTTGTTGGCTATAAAAATTGAATTTAAGAACAATACTAATAAAAAAATCTTTGATTGTTACATTTTTGTTTCTGTCGTTTGGCTTGTTTTGTTTTGTGGGAATTTTACAAGCAAATAAGCCTATATCTGATATCGATACGTTTATTGAAACTTCTTTTCAATGTGATACTAAATCAGAGGTTAATCTTAATGAACTTGTCGTATATTCATCTGGTAAACGGCTAGCTGAAGATGTCGCGTTTTCATTATGTCAAGACGACACTATCAGTAAGCAATATGGCAAGGTTACCTCTTATTGGGGTTACAAGACATCTGATACAGTTGAGTTTTTGGGTAAAGGATTAGCCGATTTGATCCTCGCAAAAGAAAACTTAATTAACGCTTTTATGGCAGAATCAACTTACAACTATAAAGCCGTTGTTGGTTTTCCTGATTACACCGCCTACTTTATTTCAAGCAAAGAAAAGCCGCGGCTAGATAAAAGTTATTTTCTTGACAAACGAATTGGCCTTTTAGATTACCCTACAAGCCGTTCTGGTCATATTTTGCCAAAACAGTTGTTCAAAAAGTTAGATATAAATTTAGAGAACTTAGACATTACCTATGCTGGCTCTCATTCAGAGCTGAGAGAATTACTAGCAAGCGGTAAAGTTGATCTAATTTCTTCTTATTGGCAAGACATAGACCAGCAACGTTTTTCAATCAATTATATTACTCCCATCAGTGACAACATTAGTGGCAGCCGTTGGTACCTTAAAATGCAAGATGAAAACACAGATCTTCTCTGTGCTGTTCAAAAACGTTTAATTGATTTAGCGCATGACCAAAATTCTCATTATTTCAATCACGTTCAATCATTCTTTAACTGTAAAACGCAACACTCGATGCGAATTAATGCTGAGGTAAACAATGCTACCAATTAGAGTAAAGCTAATTTATGGTTGTTTATTCTTCGTTATTTGTCTGGTCTTATTTGGTAGCTATATTCTTGCAAAAGCGGTTAAGTCAACAGAGAATAATCAATTAAGCTTGGCAAATATAGAGAAGCGAATCGCCTTAGATTTAACCCATTTAAACCTCCCTGATGACTTTTTAAAGCATTCTGGTAGTAAAGAGGCTGTTATTGACTACCTTGCTAAGCTTAATTCGCAGCTCAAAGAAACCCCGATTTTTGTTTATTCCATCGAAGGAATTACAGAGTTTCCAGCAAGAGCAGATCTGATTGAAAAGCAACTTCAAACACCACAAAAAGTTTTTACTATTAGTTTTGTTATTAATAACAATATTTTAAATAAAAATGATATTGCAGTATTTATTTTGGTATGTTTGTTTTCACTTGCGATTAGTTATTTACTCTTCTTAAGCGAACGCACAAAATTACAAGTTGCAAAACAACTTCCCGAACCTGAACCGAATAGTAAAACAAAACCTATTTTGATTGTCGATCTTCAAAATAAAACATTGGCAGCGAATTGTAGCCCTGATAAACCTGTTGCATTAGCCAATAAGCCGTTATGTTTTTATTTGGCTTTGGTTGAGTTTTGTACTGAAAATCCTGATGTAGTGCTCAATCAGAATAAGGATGTTCCTGAAGAGTTACTTACACTCGCTAATAAGTATTTTTACCGGTTAGTTGAATTAGGTCATACAGTTCGGAAAAGACCAAATTTTACCAATAGTTTAGAAAAAACCTTGAGTGAAATCCGCGCTGCGCTTGATGACGTTTGGCAAGATCAACCAGAAGTTAAAGATGTTTATTACCCACCGAAAGCGCATGGTGAAGGTTCACGTTCACGTTTACATCATTATGGATTAAAGAACATAACGTTAGAAGATATTGAAGTGATAGGTAAGTAAAACTAAAAAAGGGAAGTCATTGACTTCCCTTTTTACTTTTAATTTGTTTATTTAGGCGCGAAATCGGCCGCTTTAACAGGACTATTTTGCTCAAAGAAACGTTTTAATGCCTGTGCGTCAGTATCATCTGTACTGACAAAGCCTTCTTTGTTTGTAAGAGTAGGGTAGCCATCACCACCTGAGGCGTTGTAGCTGTTAATACTCATACGATATGTTTTCGTCATATCAAGTGGTTTACCAGCAATTTTAACATCAGATAATGTGTCGTTTTCACGCTTAAAGCTTAATTTATAATATTGCAAGTAAGCACCTGAATCAGGTGGGAAAGAAGTCACAACAGATAGGTAATCAAATAATGCCTTCCCGGTCATATCAATATAGGTGATACGGTTTTTAAAAGGGTGAACTTTTAAAATGTCTTTATAGCTCACATCGCCAGCTTGAATGCTATCACGAATACCACCGCCACTTATTATACCAAAATCAGCACCAACAGATTGCATTTGTGCAGCAATTATTACCCGTGCTAGGTTTACTTGCTCGTAACGAACTTTGTTACGGTCACCCTCTAGCTTTTCATCAACTGCACCAATCTTTCCAGCAATTTGCGCTGCACCTTTTGCTTGATACACAGCAAGTACATCTTGTAAGTTTTTGTTTGGTTCGATGTAATCAGCTGCCAACTTTTTATTGCCGTTTTCATCATTGATATAAAGATTTACCGGAATAAGCGCGTAATTAAGTAGTGTTAGATGACCATTTTCTAATTTGAATTCAGCTTTACCAACATATTTACCCCACTCGTGTGCTTGCATGATCCAAGTACCATTTTGTTGGTCTGGCTTACACTCTTTGCCTGGTATAAAACTATCATCTGCGACGTTGGCCTCTTTCATACAGACCGGTTCTTGTGAATGCCCACCAACAATTATGTCAAGTGTACCCTTTGGTAGGTTACGAGCCATTGTTACATCACCCGGTGCATTAATACCAAAGTTTGCATCAACATAATGGCCCATGTGTGTAACTGCAATAGTGATATCAGGGTTGTATTGTTTATCGATTTCAGGAGCTAGCTTTGCTGTAACTGCTGTTGGGTCTTTAAACTCAAGGTTGCCAATATATTGAGGGTTACCTATTTTAGCTGTATCTGTGGTTGTTAAACCGATTACAGCTATTTTTAGGCCATTCTTCTCAAAGATCTTATATCCTTGATAACGTGTCTCGCCAGTTGCCTTATCTATAATATTGGCAGATAAAAATGGGAAGTTAGACCATTTTTGTTGTTGATCAAGTACTGCCAGTGGGTTATCAAATTCATGATTACCTATAGCCATGGCATCATAACCAATGATAGACATACCTTTAAAATCAGGCTCTGCATGCTGTAAGTCAGACTCAGGAATACCTGTATTGATGTCGCCACCTGAGAGTAATAATACTGCATGACCTTTTGCTTTAGCATCAGCTCTTAATTGATCAATTAAGGTCTTACGAGCTGCCATACCATACTCACCTTGCTCATTGTGCCAAAAGCGACCATGGTTGTCGTTTGTATGGAGTAATGTGAGGTATTGTACTGAATCAGTGTGAGTAGAAGAGCTGCAAGCCGCTAAGGTAAGCAGTAAAAAAGAAGATAAAAAAAAGCGCATAATTGTTTGCCTGTTAAAAGCAGTAGTTAATTAAGCGCTTAGTTTAAACGACTTATATTTAAATTAAATGTCTTTTATAGATTTTTATTGCTATTTTCGGTATTCAATTGTCCAGTTGCAGCGAGTTGCCTACGAATTAACTCTTGTTCTGCATAATGTGATTTTTGATGGTTATTACCAACCATCCAATTTAAGAAGCTCGCTGGTAATTTACTATACGGCTCACCTTGGTGTAAGCCAAAATCGCATATTGCGTTTTCTTCATTCGCCATGGTTTATTCCTGTGTGTTCTTTGTTGTCATGCAAATACTAACAAACTCAGTCTATTTGATAAGACGATTTTGATTTAAGATTTATATTTTTTATAACCATAATGAATACGCGGTGTAAATAAATGTAACTAACTTGTAATTGATATGGCGCGTTTTGTGTAACTATTTTGTTTGCTATTTAAGCGCCTAGCGTTTTTGTTTAGTCTTGCTGCAGTTTTAGAATAAAAATATCAGGAAAGATAAAAAATGAAAAAATATTTAATTGCCTCTGTGCTTTGTGCAGCAAGCTACAGCGCCAACTCAACTATCATTGAAATGCAAACTAACCAAGGCACGATTACAGTTAATCTATTTGATCAACACACCCCAATAACTGTAGAAAACTTTTTAAATTATGTAGAAGAGGGTACTTATAATAGTAGTGTCATTCATCGCTCTGTAGAGAATTTTGTTTTACAAGGCGGAGGATTTAAATTTGATTCTGATTTTAAAGCTATTGAAACAAATGATGCGATAAAAAATGAGCCTAAACTATCTAATGTGAAAGGCACCATTGCGATGGCTAAGCAAGGTGGTAATGCAAATAGTGCAACTAGCCAATGGTTTTTCAATTTAAAAGACAATAGTGCTAATTTAGATCTTCAAAATGGTGGTTTTACTGTGTTCGGCCAAATTACAGCTGAAAGCCAAATGGTGTTAGATAAAATCACTGAACTCACACACTGTGGTGATATTCCTGTTGTTGATTTAAATAACGATCAATGTCCAACAGATACCTCAGGCTTTAATGGTGAGAATTTGGTAACTATTAATAGTGTGGTAATTCTTGACGATGATCCGAACTCTTCTCAATTATTAAAACCAAAAGAAAACACGCTGATCAAACAAGATAAGCCTTCAGGTGATTTAGACAGTGGCTCAGGTGGTAGTATGGCGTGGATGCTGTCTTTACTAGCTTTGTTTGGCTTTTGTCGTCGTAAATAATTCTTTGATAAGGCGCTTAAAAGCGCCTTATTTCTTAGTATTACTGAGTATTAAAAGATTGTTATTAATATCAGTACCCACATAATCAGCATAATAAAGCTACTGATAACAAAGCTATAATATCTAGCCTTTAACGTATTAGAGGTTAAATGTATAAAGCTATGGATTATACGCAAAACGACATAAGCCCAAGCAAAGCCAACAAAAACAGTACCTACAGCATTTAGTTGTAGTGCTGTTAAACACGCAATAAAAAACAGTACAGGCATTTCGAACTGATTTATAAAGTTACGATCTGCAAGACGCACGTGCGAACCTGCCTTTTCTAAATCCATTGTAAGAAAGTCTTTCATTTCTATGGTTTTTTTCTTAGCCGCGCTAAAGCGGCGCTTGCCCATAATGTACATTACTATGAATGTAAGTAATACCTGAGTAAACATCGCTACGATTAGCCACTTTTCCATAACTCATCCTTTTATATTGTAATTATTATGATTATTAGCCTTTTGCATTGCTTTTTCACAATGTGTTACAAACTTTTAGTGTTAGTCTGTTAAAAAGCATTGAATTGCGGCTGATGAAAACTCATCATAAATAAAAATTGATTCAATATCTAATGGATACATAATAATGAAAAAAATAATGGGCCTTAGTGCAATCGCATTTGCTGTATTAGCTGGGTGTTCTTCAACATCTACTATGACTTCATCTACAGCTAATAGCAGCCTTATACCTGATTCTTTGGTTGTCAGTCCAAATGATGCCCGAGAGTATAAAACACTAAAACTAGATAATGAGATTGATGTTATTTTAATCTCAGATCCGAGTGTAGAAAAGTCAGCAGCTGCACTTAGTGTTGGTGTCGGTTTACTACACGACCCTATGTCGCAACAAGGTATGGCACATTATCTAGAACATATGCTTTTCCTAGGTACAGACCGCTATCCTGATACCAAAGGTTATAGTGATTTTATGACCAAAAACGGTGGTGCGCACAACGCATACACTTGGTTAGATATCACTAATTATATGTTTAAAGTAAATAACGATGCCTATGATGAAGCATTAGACCGTTTTTCTGACTTTTTTAAAGCACCTAAGCTTTACCCTGAATACACTGATAAAGAAAAAAATGCGGTTAATGCTGAATGGTCAATGCGCCGTGAAATGGACTTTTTTGGACAATTTAAATTAGCACGCAAGATGATGGGAGACCATCCTGCAAACCGTTTCTTAATTGGTAACCTAGAAACGCTAGGTGATAAAGAAGGCAGTGATTTACATAAAGAAACGGTTGCTTTTTATAATAAATACTATTCATCTAATATCATGAAAGTGGCGATGATTTCTAACCGTCCGCTAGCTGAAATGGAAGCAAAAGCTAAACAGTATTTTGCAGATATCGAAAATAAACATATCGAAAAACCAACAGTAACAGATAAACTTGATTTTGATAAAGCCGGTGGCAAACGTGTTTACTATTCGCCAAATGAAGACGTCAAACAATTACAACTTGAATTTACGATAACCGATAACAGTTCACAGTTTGCAGTTAAACCTAATCGCTTTGTGTCTTACTTGTTAAGTAATGAAATGCAAGGCAGCCCGGCACAAATATTACGCGATAAAGGCTGGGTATCACGTTTATCTGCTTCTGATTCACCTACACAATATGGTAACTACGGCAGCTTAACAGTAAGTATTGAACTAACTGACGCCGGCATGCAAAACCGTGAAGAAATTGTTGCTATGGTAATGCAGTATATTGCGTTAATTAAAGAGCAGGGTGTTGATAGCAAGTATTTTAATGAAATTCGTACTTCGTTAAACAATGAGTTTCAATTTCTTGAAAAAGGTGATGAGTTTGGCTACGTAAGTAACCTTACTGATAGTATGCAAAAGTTCCCAGTGAACAACGCAATTAATGCACCTTACTATTATGCAAAGTTTGATGCTGACGCTGTGCAAAACGTGCTTTCACAGTTAAACGAAGAGACGCTACGTATTTGGTATATTTCAAAGCAAGAAGAGACAGACTCGCAGCTACATTTTTACGATGGTAAATATCGTATTGAAGATATCAGCGACGAAGAAGTTGCAAGCTGGAATAAACCAAGCGAATATGCTTTAGCTTTACCTACTGTAAACCGCTTACTGCCAGAAAGTTTTGCTATTAAGACCGCGGAATTTAAACAGCAAGCACATCCTAAACTGGTCTTTGATAAGCAAGGTGTCAAAGTTTGGCGCCAAGCAAGTCAGCAATTTGCTGAGCAACCTAAAGGGCTTGTTGAAGTTTACATTAACACACCTGATGCATTAGTTGATGTAAAAGCACAGGTGCTTTACTCAATTTGGGCTGATCTGTATAACTTAGAGCAAAGTAAATTAAGCACTGAAGCGGCTGTAGCAGGTATGAGTTTGGGGTTACAGCCAAGCAATGGTCTTATATTATCACTGAGTGGTTTTACTGATAAGCAGGACGTATTATTGGCTCAGGCGCTTGAAAATCTTACTTTAAATGTATCAGAAGATGGTTTTGCACAAGCGATTGACCGTTATAAGCGTGATTTACTAAATCAACAAAAGCAATTTCCTTTCTATCAAGCATTTGGTGAATATTCTAAGCTAACACGAAGTGGTAAATTTGATACCGAAACCTTAATTGCGGCGGCAGATACGCTAACCCTTGCTGATTTTACTGCTATTAAGCAATCAACTCTTGCTGCAAATGATTTACGTGTATTCACGTTTGGTAACTACAACCAAAATGATGTTGAATCTATTGCTAATAAGCTAACAGCTATATTACCTAAGGCTCATAAATCTACTGAGTTTGCTCGCAGCAAAGCATGGTTGCCACAAATAGGTGAACGTATTGTATTGCAAAAGGATATTGATGTAGCTGATGTAGCGATTATCGATATGGTTGTTCATCCAACACCGGGTTATAAGCAAAAGGCTCAAGCGCAAGTGTTACAAAGCCACTTCAGAACGATTGCTTTTGATAAGCTTCGTACCGAAGAGCAGCTTGCTTATGCTGTTGGTGCGTTAGCCCGTCCGATTGAAGATTACTCTGCACTAGGTCTTTATATCCAAACACCAGTTAAAGGCCCTAAAGAAATGCAAGAACGCTTTGATGAGTTTAAAAAGCAATACGCAGTAGAGCTTGATAACATGACAGAAGAAACATTTTCACAACTTAAAAATGCAACGCTGGTATCTTTAAAAGAACAACCTAAGAATCTAAGTGATGAAATGTCACCACTTATCACAGATTGGTATCGTGAAAACTTTAACTTTGACTCTAAAGAAAAGCTTATTGCTGAAGTTGAAAAAGTAACCTTGGCTGATTTGAAAGATTATTACAAGAAAACTATGCTGAACAGTGAAGCACCACGCTTGAACATTCAAATGCGTGGTAGCAAGTTCGCTGATAAGCCATTTGCAGATCTTAAAAACCAAACAAAAGTTGAAAACTTAGAAACTTATTACAAAGGAATTAAATTCCAAAAGTAACTTATTAGTTGATAAACAAAAGCCCAAGCAATTGCTTGGGCTTTTTAATTTAGGCGATGAGCAAAAACCCTATAAATGCAGCGGTTGCCGCCAGTAAGGTGTAAGGTAATTGAGTAACCGCATGGCTGACTAAGTCACACCCTGAGCCTTGTGCAGCAAGTACTGTGGAGTCAGAATAAAAGCATGCTTGACTACCAAACGATGACGCCGACAACAAAGCACCAATTACAAGAGGAATGTTGGCATCAATTGCATAAGCCAGTGGCATCACAATTGGAATAGTTACTGCGAAAATCCCCCAGCTAGAACCCGTTGCAAAAGCAAGTACTGCCATTGCTAAAAACACCACGGCAGGTAGGTACTGTGCTGTCATGTAAGGGCTTAAAGTATTAATGACATATTGCGGAAGCATTAATTGGTCACAAACATCTTTAAATATAAAGGCCGCAACGACAGTACCAATTGCTGGGATCATACTTTTAAAACCATCTAACATACGCTCCACTAGTTCTGACAATGTCATTAGTTTTTGCAACATATAGAACGGTAACACCACAGCAAAGGTTGCAAGCAATCCTTTATATACGTCAATGTCGAAATAAACAGTAAACGCAACAAGTAAAATAATCGGCACTAAAAAGTTATAGAGTTTGCCATTGGATGCTGCTGTTTCAAAGTTCTCTTCTGCGGCTTTAACTGCGTATTCATCCGCTGTTTGTACATCGGTGTATTGGCTATTTGAGATCTCGATTTGATTATTCATTGCACGTAGTTGTGCCTTTTTCATCGGCCCAAAAGCAGGGATCATATTTAAGCTGACAAGCAATACAACAAGTACGGCAAACCATGCGTACAACATATAAGGGATTGCTTCGATGTATACGGCAATACCTTGGCCTTCTGCTGCAACATTATTATCGACTAATAGGCCACCAAAAAATACCGCCCATGTAGAGAGTGGTACAAGCACACAGATAGGTGCGGCAGTTGAGTCAACAACATAAGCTAGCATTTCGCGGCTAATTTTAAACTTATCGGTGATACGCTTCATGGTTTCACCAACCGTTAATGCATTGAGGTAATCATCGATAAAAATAATCACACCTAACACAAAGGTCATTAGCAAAGATGAGCGTTGACCTTTGGCAAACTTCAACGCTAATTCAGCAAATGCACTTGCTCCACCGGTTCTTACCAATAAGGCAATCAAGGCACCAAACCCGCCACAGACTAAAATTAGCCAGGCAATGGTTTCATCCTGCATCACTTTTAACGATATATCAGCAAAGTTTGACAGTATAGCTGTTGGCCCAAGCATGGCTAAACCAAACAAAGCTCCAACAAGTAAAGATAAAATAGGGCGGCGTAAAAACACGGCCAAAACAACCACCAATACTGGCGGTAGTAAACTTAACGCAGAAGGTTCTTGCATTATATTTTTCACACAGTTAAGCAATGCGAGATTGCTTACAGAAATCCGAAGTCTATCGACTCAAGTAACTGCTTTACGCGAACACACTTTTATGGACCCAGTAGGGAAAGTGCCTGCGTTGGCTGGCGCCAGACAGTATAGAGGGTATACTGCTTTTGTTTTGCCCAAAACATCGAAAGAAAAATAATCTTGAATATAAATTTAGTCAATAAGAATTTTTATTGCGATGGTAATTATTTTACACTCTTCAACGGTGTTACTTTTTTAATTTAATTAAGCAAGGGTTTATGGCATTTTCAGATACATACAGACTCAGTAGTCACGCGGTTATAACTAACAACCAAGGTCAAGTGCTATTACTTAAAGCTAATTATGGTCAAAAAAGTTGGGGGTTACCTGGCGGGGCTTTAGATAAAGGCGAAACAATTCACCAAGCGTTACTTCGCGAATGCCAAGAAGAGCTTAATTGTGAGGTAGATATCGCTTATTTAAGTGGTGTTTATTATCACACTGCATTTAATTCTCATGCGTTTATTTTTCGAGCATATCTGCCTAATGATGCCCAGCTTGTGTTGAGTAATGAGCATACTGAGTATGCTTATTTCGCCATTGACGAGCTCTCAGCAGTGCAAAAAGAGCGTGTTTTAGATTGTCTTAATTTTACCAATGATGTGGTAAGTAAGGTATTTTAATATATGACAGATATATATTTACGAGCTGGCCAGGCTGATGATGCGGCATTTATTGTTGAGCTTTTGAACCAAGCAACATTTTTAGAGCATATCGGAAATAAAAATATAAATACACCAGCACAAGCAGAGCATTATATTCAACAAACGTTTATAAATAGTCACCAGCAATATGGCTTTGGTAGTTATATTGTCTGTTTAGCTGATGGTACACCGGTTGGTATGGTGGGGCTGTTTCAGCGTGATGCATTAGCTATTCCTGATTTAGGGTTCGCGTTGTTAGCCAACTATGAAGGCAAGGGCATTATTACGTTGGCAGCTAGGTTGTTGATGGCCAAAAAACACGTATTAGATCTTGGAGTGCTTGCAGCAATAACCTCGCAAACAAATATTGGCTCGCAAAAGGTACTACAAAAACTAGGCTTTGAGTTTATAGGCGATGTCATCATTAACGATGACAATCAGCCACTTAAACTCTTATTAAATAGCAAGCTTTGACACTTCGTTTGCAACTTGTTTGTTAACCTTTAGCCAAGTTGACTCAAGTGTGGCTACAAGTCCCTCGTAATCACTTGCTTGTAAAGGTGTAAGCTCATTGAAGTAATTGACCGCCTTCAACTTTCTGCCAGATTCAGGAGTTGTATAGTACAAGCGCCAAAGCCCTGCAATGTTGGCATTACCTTGCTCATCACCGTTAAAGTGATGTAGCTCATACTCTAATTCATAAAAGCTTTGCTGGTCTAAATCGGTTATTACAGGTAAGCCTTTTATTACCATCCAATTAGCAAGCTCAGTGTAAAGTTGTTGATGAGCACTGGCAGTTAACATCAAATCAGGAGATTCACTCCATAAATGATAGTTAGCAGCATTCACTCTGTTGTTATCAAGCACCATGGCGATACCACGATTATTTAGCGCACCACGTAACTTTACTGTGTTAATTCTGAGCTGAGCTTGGGTATTCTCCGCTAAGCGTTGCATTGCCACTATCGGCTGCGAAAATTGATAATACTCAATGGTTGAGAATGAAGTTTGACTACAGGCCGAAAGTAACAGCACTGATGCAATTGAAGCACAGAGTTTAAAGTTCATTATTGTTTCCTCGGCGTTGGATCAGCAGGTAGCTCTTTATCAAAGATCAACATATTCGGTTGCTGGTTTAAACCACGTGTAAGTGGCTGTAGCTCTTCACTTAAACGTTTAAATTCAGACAAGGTTGTTTGTAATTGCTCATGGAATGTTGATCCTTGTTCGTAACTTGCCATAGTTTTTTCAAATTGCTTCATTGTCTTATCGAACTGTTGCATGCTTTTGGTCATCTCAGCAAAGTTGCGATTAATATCACCCGGTAAGTCTTGAGTATCTTGTTTATTAAGCAATTCACGCATGTCATGTGCAAGTGCTTGGTATTCTGCAAAGGTCGTTTGCATTTGTGCCAAACTGTCTTCGATTTTGAGATTATTGACTTTATTTAATACATCAGAGACTTGATCAGCAATGACGGTAATTCCACTTGAAACACTCGGGAATACTGTATAGTCAGCAATAGTTGTTAATTCTGCAGGTTCAGCATTATCATAAATGTCCAAGTCCACATACACTGCACCTGTTAATAAGTTTCCTGGCTTTAATGAGGCTCTTAAACCACTTTTAATCCAGCCATCTAAACTTGACTGCCAGAACTCTCTGGCTGCAACATTATCATGGTAGAGTCTTCCATACTCAATTTTAATCAGCGCTGGCACTGCAGTGTTATCGACTCTAAAGTGGGCTGGTTTGCCATTTATAATGACATTTGCAGGTGCTTCAACAACAGTACCGATGCGCATCCCTCGATATTCAACTGGCGCACCAGGACGTAATCCACGAATTGATTGTTCAAAGTCAATTAGATAATAATCAAAGTCATAAAATCGCTCTTCAAGAGCAGCTTTGTAGCTATTACTTAGTGAGAAGCTATGGCCATTTGTGGCAATTTCCCCTGGTTTCTGTTGCTCAGGAATACCAACAGAAATCCCTCCTTTAAGTAACTTACTCAAAGAGCCCGTATTGACATTAATACCATCGGCAGACAAATCAATTTGTATACCTGAGTTAACCCAAAAGATAGAATTAAGCGTGATCAGGTTTTGATAAGGCTCATTAATGAAAATACCATATTTCATGGCTTGATTTTTCCAATCAAAAGTAGCCGTTTCTATTTGCCCTATTTTGTAATCCTTAAAATAGATACCTGTACTCACATCGAGCACTTCAGCGTTATAGCCATGGAGGATAAAGCGACCTCCTTTTACATCATTGGCAATTAGCGCAGGTTCATCTTGTAGTTCAAATCGCTCGGATGTTTCTTTACTTTCGCCTGGAGCAAACTCCAGATAAACACCCGACAATAGGGTACTCATCCCACTAATACCGGTATCATCAATGCGAGGTTTAACAACCCAAATTTTCGCATCATCCGTTAAAAGGTCTTCATAGTGTTTATCTATTTGTGCTCGTGCAATTACACTATCTTGTTCATCTGAGAGTCTTACATGGTCAATTTGACCGATTTTTACACTGCGTACCTTTATTTCTGTTTTGCCTGCGATAATACCTTCAGCATGGGGCATTTTGATAAAGATTGTTGTACCTTTATTTGCTTGGTATTGATACAGCATCCATGCGCCGATGAATAAAGCGATTACAGGAATAATCCAGATTGCCGATATGTTTGGCGCTGTTTTTATATTTGCTTTTTCGCTCATGCCAAGGTCTCTTGTTTTACTTTATTTAAGTTATTAGGGGAATCCCACAATAAACGTGGATCAAATGCATGGGCTGCCAGCATCTGGCAAATCACCATTGTTGTAAAGAATATAGTACCTATACCAGGCGTTACTGACATCAAATTTCCTAACTGTACTAAGGCTACTAAAATTGCCACAACAAATACATCGATCATTGACCATTTTCCAATAAATTCAGTTAATTGATAAATTCGTGTGTAGCTTTTGGTTTGTCTGTTTGCCGGCTGCATCACCATAAAGCATAAAAAACTCAAAATGAGAGCTTTTGCAAGTGGTACGACAACACTCGCTAAAAAGATGATCATTGCGATAGGATAAGAACCACTATTCCACAAGATCATCACCCCACCAATTATGGTTGAGGGGGTTTCATCACCTAGGCTAGTGGTGTACATGATTGGGTAAATATTTGCAGGTATATAGCAGGCAACGGAAGTGATCAGCCATGCTGCCGCTTTTTGTACACTAAAAGGGTTACGAGAGTATGTTTTTGATTCACACCGAGAACAGATTTCACTGTCGCATAGTTGACCACATACATGACAAGCCCTAAGGCCTTGGTCGATTGCACGAGTATTCGGCTTGATTTGCTCTATAAAAACAGGCTCTTTGAGTTGATACCATAGATTTTGTTTATTGAGCTTAGCAGTAGTGGCAATATAACTAATAACAAATGCGCCATAAGCCCAAAAGCTCACACCAAATTCAATGTCAGCCATCGACATTATTTTTACCATACTGACCATGACACCAATTAAAAATATTTCTGACATAATCCAAGGCTGCAGTGCAAATGTTGTTTTTAAGAGCCTTTTCCCCCATTGATAAGGGAGTATCTTAAGTAACCCTAAATGTAATGGGATTATCAGCACAAGCAGTAACATAGGTAAGCCTATGATGCTGATATCTATGAATAATCCTAAAAAGTCATTGTCGTAGTTAAACAGAATACGTGCCGCATCAGGTAAGGTTATAGTTTGGGTGATGCCACTGCTTGAAAAAGATAAAAACGGGTAAAACATGCTACTTAACAGCATTAAGATCGCACTTAAGCTCAGCGCTACGACAGCACTATCTTGATTTGCTTGCGAAGAAGACAGTTTGGTTTTGCAATGAGGACAAACCGCTACTTGTTTCGCACTTAAATGTGGGATCTCAACGACAAGGTCGCAGCTAGGACAGGCTGTTTGCAAACTTAGGGTCTCATAAACAAGAACTTAGTTTAGTTTGCATCAATAACTCGATAAATTCAAATGCACCCTTTCCTAAAATAGGCTAGAATTTACGCAAGGCGCATAGATTAACTATGCAACTGTCTATTAAGGTGTGTAGTGAAACATTTTTTTATCCTTTTGTTGTTTGTAAGTTGTAAGGGGCTATGTTTATCAGAGGAAGCTGGAGAAGACCCTATTGTTGTTGCAGCCAGTTCTTATCTCCCTCCTTATGTTATTAAAGATAACGACAGTGGTATTCAATTAGAAATATTAAAAGCAGCGTTTAAATCTCAAGGGATCAGTAACATTGTTGTGCAATACATGCCAAACAAGCGTGTAGAGCAGCAGTTGCTGCAAGGAAAAGTTGATATAGCTTTAAATTTCGCTTCTGGAGCGAGTACTAATATTTACCAAAGTGAACCACTATTACGCTATCAAAATGTAGCGATAAGTTTGGCTGAACAAAATTTAAAAATAGACAGCATTTATGATTTAGCTGGTAAAAGTGTGCTGGGTTTTCAAAATGCGACCAATTTTATTGAAGCACCTTTCAAATCGGTGACACGTATACTTCGTTCTTATGATGAGGTAGTAAACCAAGAAGCACAAGTTGACCATTTAATGAAGGGATGGGTTGACGTTATCATTCTCGAAAGACGTGTTTTTTTATATTATCTTGAGCAATATAAGCAGACAGCCGAAATAAAACCTTTCGTCGTGCATCCAATATTTAATGAAGCACCTCGACCTGCATTTTTCAATAGTGAAGTTTTAAAGGATACCTTTAACACAGGTCTAGGCCAAATTGTAGAATCTGGCGAATATCAAGCGATAATTCGCCTTGATGGCACTGAATATGCGCAAATAAGCAGCCATGAATTACGCAAATAAAGCAACAGTTTGGCGGCTTAGTGCGATGAGCTTGCCATCATCACTCCAAATACAGCCATCTTCAAGACCGTAACCATCTTTACTATGATGTGTAACAGCTTCATAGCCAATCCAAGCATCATCAGCGATGTTTGGCTCTTCAACAAACTCGATATACCACGACATGCTACTGGCTGGGGCTGGCTGTTTATACATTTGTAATAGGGTAGGCGGCCATGCATCCGTAAGGGCAATGATATGCGCTTCGCTCATGTGTTCTGGTTTATGTTTAAATTTCATCCAGCCGCCTAAATGTGATGTGTCAGCGCCAGAAAATGGCATATTTCCGTCTTGTAAGCATAGTGCGACGTGCTGGAAAAATGCCGGCATTAAACCTTCTTTATAAGGCAGAGTAAAACGTTCGTCTACTGGTTTAAGCTGCATGCTTTTTGACACATCTACGCGTACTGCTGATTCTCTATTAGCGCCAAAACAGGCTTGTGTGATAACACAAACATCGCCATTTTGAATTACTTTAGCAAGTACTTGCGCACTGTTTTTACCTTCGCGTAAAACTTCAACATCGATTGAAAAGTCGCAGTCAGCGATTAACGGACCAACAAAGTTAGTGCTTAAAGATAGTAAACGACGAGAGTTGTCGATATGTTGACGAATTGCTTGATATAATAAAGCTGCTGATAAACCACCAAACGCAGTGCGACCTTGGCACCAGTTTTCTGGAAACTGCATTACTTTTGTTTTGTCTTTGCCAAGTTCTGTTGCTATGGCGAGTAATTGATCAAAATGCATAATTTTCCTTAACATTTATTGCTATGGACAAGGTTATAGCACAGCTAAAGTCATCAGACCAGTTTGTTTGTATTACTAGAAGTGTTAAAAACCCCCTCTTTTTGAGGAAAAAATACCCATTTGGAAAATATTTCAAAAAAAAGTAAATTTTTTTCATTTTTACAGTTGAATTCAGTTTCCTGCACCCCTATTTACTAGTCATCGAACGTTTTAACGAATTTTGAAGTTGGAGAAGATTCATGGGTAGAATTATTGGAATCGATTTAGGTACTACTAACTCTTGTGTAGCAGTACTAGACGGTGATAAAGCACGCGTTATCGAAAACGCGGAAGGCGATCGCACAACACCATCGATCATTGCATACACGCAAGACGGTGAAACATTAGTTGGTCAACCTGCAAAACGCCAAGCAGTAACTAACCCAACTAACACATTATTTGCCATCAAGCGTCTAATTGGTCGTCGTTTTGAAGACGAAGAAGTACAACGCGATATCGGTATCATGCCTTTTAAAATTGTAAAAGCTGATAACGGTGATGCATGGGTTGAAGCGCGTGGCGAAAAACGTGCTGCACCACAAATTTCAGCAGAAGTGCTGAAAAAAATGAAAAAAACAGCAGAAGACTTCTTAGGTGAGCCAGTAACAGAAGCAGTAATCACAGTACCTGCTTATTTCAATGACTCACAACGTCAAGCTACTAAAGATGCTGGTCGTATTGCTGGTCTTGAAGTTAAACGTATCATCAATGAGCCAACAGCCGCTGCACTTGCATACGGTATGGACAAAAACAAAGGTGAAAACGTTGTTGCTGTTTACGACTTAGGTGGTGGTACTTTCGATATCTCTATCATCGAGATTGACGAAGTAGAAGGCGAGCACACGTTTGAAGTTCTTGCAACTAACGGTGACACTCACTTAGGTGGTGAAGACTTCGATAACCGTGTTATCAACTACTTAGTTGAAGAGTTCAAGAAAGATCAAGGTATCGACCTTAAGAACGACCCACTTGCAATGCAACGTGTTAAAGAAGCTGCTGAAAAAGCGAAGATTGAACTGTCTTCTGCACAGCAAACAGAAGTTAACTTACCGTACGTGACTGCTGACGCAACTGGTCCTAAGCACATGAACGTTAAAGTTACTCGTGCAAAACTTGAGTCTCTTGTTGAAGACTTAGTAACTAAGTCAATCGAGCCACTTAAGCGTGCACTAGCTGATGCTGATTTATCAGTAAGCGACGTAAATGACATCATCCTTGTTGGTGGTCAAACACGTATGCCTCTAGTACAAAAAACAGTTGCTGAGTTCTTTGGTAAAGAGCCACGTAAAGATGTTAACCCAGATGAAGCAGTTGCAGTAGGTGCAGCGATTCAAGGTGGTGTACTTGCTGGTGACGTTAAAGACGTACTACTACTTGACGTATCTCCGTTATCACTAGGTATCGAGACTATGGGTCAAGTAATGACAGCACTAATTGAGAAAAACACGACGATTCCTACTAAGAAATCGCAAGTATTCTCAACAGCTGAAGACAACCAATCAGCTGTAACGATTCACGTACTACAAGGTGAGCGTAAGCGTGCAAGCGATAACAAATCTCTAGGTCAATTTAACCTAGAAGGTATCCGCCCAGCGCAACGTGGTACACCTCAAATCGAAGTAACATTCGACGTAGACGCGGACGGTATCTTACACGTATCTGCTAAAGATAAAGATACAGGTAAAGAGCAGAAGATCACGATTCAAGCTTCTTCAGGTCTAAGTGATGAAGAAGTAGAAAAAATGGTTCGTGATGCCGAAGCACACGCTGAAGAAGATAAAAAATTCGAAGAGCTAGTAGCTACACGTAACCAAGCTGATGCAATGGTTCACGGTACACGTAAGCAAATCGAAGAAGCGGGTGATGCATTACCTGCAGAAGATAAAGAAGCAATCGAAGCTGCGCTTACTGAGCTAGAAGCGGCGATTAAGAGTGATAACAAAGAAGAGATTGAAGCGAAAACACAAGCTCTTGCTGAAAAATCACAAAAGCTAATGGAAATTGCGCAAGCGAAAGCACAACAACAGCAAGGTAGTGCTGATGCAGGTGCACAGCAATCTTCTGCAAAACAAGACGACGATGTTGTTGATGCAGAGTTCGAAGAAGTGAAAGACGACAAGTAATTGCTCGTTTCGCTTCTGCCTAACGCAATAATGGCTGCTTTGTTTAGCCAATTAAGTTAGGATGAAATGATTGAGGCGCGCCAGCGATTTCGCTTGACGCGCCTTTTGCATGTATATGAACGGTAAAGTCGTTCGACTTACCTTACGCAGTGTAACTGCAGTAAAAAGAGTAGTGTGATAGATATGTCAAAAAGCGATTATTATGAAGTTCTCGGCGTGAGCAAAGATGCCAGCGAACGAGACATAAAAAAAGCGTATAAGCGCTTAGCGATGAAATATCATCCAGACCGTACCGCAGGTGATAAAGACCTTGAAACTAAATTCAAGGAAGTAAAAGATGCCTATGAAGTACTAACTGATCCACAAAAACGTCAGATGTATGATCAATACGGCCATGCAGCCTTTGAACAAGGTGGTGGTGGTCATGGCGGTGGCTTCGGCGGCGGTCATGGTGATTTTGGCGATATTTTTGGTGATGTGTTTGGAGATATCTTTGGTGGCGGTGGTCGTCGACAATCGCGCCAACAACGTGGGTCTGACTTACGTTACAACATGGACTTAAGCCTGGAAGAGGCGGTTCGTGGTAAAGATGTTGAAATTAAAGTGCCAACTTGGGTTAGCTGTAAACCATGTGACGGTAGCGGTGCAAAAGCGGGTTCTAAACCAAAAACCTGTACTACGTGTCACGGTGCTGGCCAAGTACAAATGCGCCAAGGTTTCTTCGCGGTTCAGCAAACATGTCCTACGTGTCAGGGCACAGGTCAAATTATTTCTGACCCATGTGACAGCTGTCATGGTCAAGGTCGCGTAGAAAAAACGAAGACCTTATCAGTTAAGATCCCAGCAGGTGTTGATACAGGTGACCGTATTCGCTTATCAGGTGAAGGTGAAGCGGGGATGCATGGCGCACCGGCAGGTGACTTATATGTACAAGTGTCAGTACGTGAGCACCCAATCTTCCAACGTGATGGTAACAATCTGTACTGTGAAGTACCTATTGGCTTTACAACAGCTGCACTGGGTGGCGAAATTGAAGTACCAACTTTGGATGGTCGCGCAAAACTGAAGATCCCTTCAGAAAGCCAAACAGGCAAAATGTTCCGTATGCGTGGTAAAGGCGTTAAGTCTGTTCGTAGCGGCGCACAAGGCGACTTAATCTGTAAAGTGGTTATTGAAACACCGGTGAACTTAAATGACCGTCAACGTGAATTGCTTGAAGAGCTTGAGCAAAGCATGGGTAAAGATGGCTCTAAAAACCGTCCAAAAGAAAAAGGTTTCTTTGACGGTGTGAAGAAATTCTTCGATGATCTAACTAAGTAACTCCTAGTTAAGTAACTTGAGTTAGATAGTAAAAAGGCGCTAATCAGCGCCTTTTTTTACGCTTCAATTTTGAGTTTAGTGATCTAAGAATAAGTAGTTTTGCCAGCTTTTCATTCTGATCAACACCTTACGCATCACAGAAACATGTTCAAAATGTTCTGAATAAACAGCTACTTCAGTGCTTGTTCCTTGTGGCAGATGATATTCACTCATGTCGTCAGTGATTTTTAAAGTAACAATTGCGCGGCCTTGACGGGCAAAAAATTCAGTGCCCATCAGTGTGCCTTGTGCTTGTACTTGTCCCTCACCAATTGCGGGTAACACATCGATTACTTCGCCAGCGAAGGTTTTGCCTGGAATTGCTTTAAAGATAAAGTCAGCTTTATAACCAGGTTCGAGTCTTAATAATGAATTTTGTCGAAATGCCGCAACATAAACAGTGTCTTCTTTATGCACAAAGGTCATTACTGGTCGCAGTGGCATAGGCACGGCAATCATCCCCGGACGTAATGTCAGTTGTGTGACATAGCCGTCGGTGGGTGCATGCACACTAGTGCTGTCTAAGTTAAATTGGGCTTGCTCTAAATTAGCGCGAGCGGCGGCTATTTTTGTTTGTTCGCCGTTAATTTCTGACTCAAATGCTAGTTTCTGACGTAACTCTTCGGCTTGTGCTGCTTCGTAACTTGCTTTTGCCGCTAAATACACCCCTAATTTATTATCAACTTGACCTTTTGAATAGGCGCCGCTTTTTGCGCCTTTTTCATAGCGTTCGTATTCTTTCTTACTACGGTCATATTCAGCTTTAGCCATCAGCGCACTGGCTTGTGCTGATTTATAGGCAGCTTCTAAACCAAGTACCGATTGTTTTGCATCTTGTAAAGCTGCAATAGCTTGATTTAGTTTTGCTCGATATAAGGTGTCGTCTAGGCGAAACAATAAGTCGCCCTTTTTAACTGGTTGATTCGGCTTTACCGCAACTTCTTCTACTGTACCACGCACATTTGGCACAATCGGCGTTGTAACATACGCACTACTCGCCATATTTGAATGTGGGTGGTTATAGTTCATTAATAGAATTAATGCGCCGATCAGTACTACACCACCAAGAACAGCGGTTGGTACTGTCCATTTGTTAAGGGGGATTTTAAAGAGTTTGAAGATGCCAATGCACAATGCTGTATATGTAAGTATTAATAACAAATCCATATTCTATTTCTCTTTATTATTCGATTGAGCATTAATTTGTGCTTGTAGTGCTGCCACTGTGGCTGTCAGGCTAGCCACTTTCTCAGCTAAGTCTTCTTGTTCCTTTTGAATTTGGTTAAAACCCCAGCCGCGGTCATCACGCCACAAGGTGGCCCAAACCCATAAAAATGGCCATAGTACGTGTAGGGTAAATAGGCTAACCCAGCCTGCATAATGGATGGCATCTTGGTGGGGGTGATTACGTTTTTTGGCAATTTCGTAGGGAATATCGTGAATGGCTATCACACCATAAAATATTACGACGGTCACAAACACTAGCATGGCTAGTGCAAAGTAGTCTAAAAACATGTAGTTTCCTTTCCTTAACTAATACTGAATTCATAATACGTTATATTTTTTTAATTCCTAGTGGGTATTTTCAGATTCAGTTTAGTACTACGTAGTAATCATTTTCAGCTAGGCATCGGCATAATATGACATCGTCCTTAAAGGTTGTTTCTTGGATCTGACCTTTTTCTATTCCTAGTGTTTTGCATTTACTTTGGCAATCTATAAACGCGGTCCATGCTATGTATTCATTGCAAACAAAATTAATTGAATACAAGAGTGTGATGATGATAAAACATTGTTTCGCCAAATAGAGACTAATGTGTTTTGACATAGTTGCCACGCTTTATCAATTGCTCATACTTTAAGTGTAGCTTATCAGTGTGGTTTTTCGGGATATTTACTATGCAAAGCCTGTATTTTCTTACTATGCCAAGTGCCCAAAGCTTTGATAAAGTTCAGGCGCTTTATTGTTAAAGGAACTTTTAATGACACCTGCAATCAATTTATTAAAAAACAAAGGTATTTTTTATGATGTGCTGAGTTATCATCACGATCCTGCACATACCCAATTTGGCCTTGAAGCGGTTGAAAAGCTTAACTTGCCCGCTGAGCAAGTGTTTAAAACTTTAGTCCTTGAAAATGCCGAACAACAGCTTTTGGTTGCAGTAGTCCCTGTGAGTCAACAGGTAAATATGAAGATGCTTGCTAAGGCAGCAAAAGTAAAGAAAGTAACTATGGCCCCTCAGCAGAAAGTAGAAAACACAACTGGTTATATTTTGGGGGGAGTCAGTCCGCTTGGCCAAAAGAAGCGTTTACCTACTTTTATTCATCAATCTGCAATAAATTTCGATACTATCTATGTCTCAGCCGGTAAGCGAGGCCTTGAAATTGCGCTTAAGCCCCATGACTTGTGTAGTCTATTAAATGCTAGATTGGTTGATTTTTGAACATTTAATGTAACTAATTTTACTTTTTTTTAAAAAAGAGTTTGTCCTTAATCTGAATCTAGCTAAGCTAATAATGCGTTATTAATTCGAATAACGATTTATCTTAAAGGATTCAGGATATGAAAAAAATTATTGCTATTTCTGCACTTTCTCTACTTCCACTTTCAAATGCAATGGCTGATCAAGACATCGGTTGTGGTTTAGGTTCAATGTTATTTGCTGGTCAACAAGGTAAAGTTGTTAAAGTTCTTGGTGCAACGACAAATGGTATTTCAGGTAACCAAACATTTGGTATTACATTTGGTACTTTAGGCTGTAACGGTAATGGTACAGTGACAGCTTCAACTAAGGTTGCGACATTCATTGATGGCAATATGGAACAACTTGCACGTGATATGTCACGTGGCGAAGGTGAAACACTTGATACGCTGGCTGAAGTATGGGGCGTTCAAGCGCAAGATAAAGCAGCATTTAATAAGTTAGTACAGACACAGTTTACTAACGTATTCACATCAGAAAATGTGACATCTCAATTAGTTTTAGAGAACCTTAATACGCTTGTTGCTAGCGATGCGCAACTTGCTACTTACACACTATCTTAATCTAGCGTGTACTTTTTAAATATAAAGCCCTTAATGGGCTTTTATTCTATTATGCGTGGTATTTTACTTTCTTCTTGTTTGTTATTCAGCTGTTTAGCATATTCAACAACACCGACACTCGAAATAGCTCACCATCCTTATTGGCTTAAGCTGGGTCATTATAATCAGCCTTTTTTTTCTATGTATGAAAGTGAAGTGGATAGCTCAGAATTTTTCTTTTCTGAGGTGGGAAAAACAGACCCTCATGCAGAGCTTTTAGCGACCATAGCGGCGTTTAAAAGCGATGATGATAACCAAGCAAAGTGCCGTTTTCCTGCTCGCTATAACTGGCTAAAAGAACATTTCTTTACAAATTGGCCTGCACTTTCTTGCCCTGAAATTGAAACATGGCAACAGCTTATCAACCCAAAAGGTATGACTCTAGTCTTCCCGACCGCGTTTATGAATGATCCGTCCTCGATGTTTGGTCATACTCTATTACGTATTGATGCGAAGGACCAAACCCGCAGTAGAGAGCTCATCGCTTTTGCTGTTAACTTTGCTGCAGAGCCTGATGTTACTGATAATGCCGCTTTATATGCTTTAAAAGGTATTATTGGTCAATATCCAGGTAAGTTCACTTTAATGCCGTATTATCGCAAAGTCCGTGAATATAATGACTTAGAATCTCGTGATATATGGGAATATAAACTCTCATTATCTGATCAAGAAATTCAGCGTGTGTTATTACATTTATGGGAAATGCAGTGGGCCACGTTTGATTATTTTTTTGTTGATGAAAACTGCTCGTATCAGCTGTTAGCATTACTGCAACTTGCACGAGATAATTTATCTTTAACTGCTCCATTTTCTTCGCATGCGATCCCATCAGATACGGTTGCAGCTCTTAAGCAACATGGATTATTACAGCCGCCTCGATACCGTGCTGCATCGGGCACGAAATTGATCAATTATGAAAGCCAACTCACAGAGCAGCAGGTTTACCTTGCTCGTTTACTGCGTGATGGAGTAGCGTTAGATGAATTATCGCTCGCACCTGAGCAGGCTGTGCCTGTCCTTGAGATGGCGTATGAGTGGTTAAATTACCAATACTATGATCAAGGATTAGCACGTGATGCAATTGCTCCTCGATTAACAAAGCTGTTGCATCAACGCAGTCAATTCCATGTAGTTTCGCCTTTCAAGCCTGCGCCAAAGCCTCGAGTGAGTCCTGATAATGGTCATGGCTCTAGTCGTGTTGGTGTAATATTTAATGATTATGAGCATACCGCTAGTCGGTTCGGTTTAACATATCGTGTTGCTTATCATGATTTACTTGATAATCCCGGTGGTTTTATTCCTGGTGCGCAAATTAGTTTTTTTGACTTAGAGGTAAACCAAGATAGTAACGAGAATCTTCATCTCGAGCGTTTGCTTTTAATTGATGCAATGTCATTAGCACCTGACAATGGCTTATTTAATTCTTGGTCATGGAATGTTCGTGCTGGGTTTGACCGTCAACCAACACAGACGAAGCGAGAAGGTCGTTTGTTTTTACAAGGGGGCTATGGCAAGTCTTTTGGTGATGCATCACACTTGCAAAGCTATTTGCTTGGCTCATCAGTTGTTCAATCAGGTGATTTGATAGATTCTGTGTCGTTTGGGCTAGGAAGCGAAGCAGGTGTTATTTGGCAAGTTACCGATTCACAAAAGCTTGCTTTGAGTGGTCAGGCTTTTTGGCTGATGAATGAACCAAGTGTTGATTATCAGCTAACGTTTTCTGCTCATTGGCAAATAGCGTTGGCTCAGAATTGGGGGCTTAGAAGCTCAGCTATTTATCAAGATTGGCAGCGTTCTGAACAGCAATTTAAATTGCAGCTTTTCCATTACTTTTAGCAGTGTATTTTTGGTAGGTTATGCCAGCGAGTAGTGTAGTGCGGTGATAAATACTCTCGCTTCATATGCCAACGAGTGGTTGTGGTTTCGCTTGCAAGGGCAAGCGTCCCAACACCGTAACGAGCATTTATTTTGTCTAAACATTTCATTAGGCTTGGGTTATCGATAGGTGCTTGAAATAAATCAGGCTGCTGAAACATTTGGCTCGATAACTCTAGCGCACCGATACCACATTTGTAAAAGGGTACGCCGGGTTTATATAAGTGTTTAAAGACTTCGCTGATAGCGTTAGCAAATACACGGCTGTCGGCTGTGGCAACACTAAACTCATAAATATAGGACTTTTTATAATAGCCATCTTGATGAGGTGAGCTGGCGACAAACATTAATAAACGTTGTGTGAGTGACCCTTGTGTGCGTAACTTACGGGCAACAATAACGGCGTGATTAATAAGTGCGGTTTTTAGCGCTGTGGCATCGGTGATACGTTCCCCAAAACTACGGGTCGAAAATATCTCTTTTTTATCTTGGCGCACGTCATCCCATGCTAAACAGCTTTTACCACGTAACTCGTTTACTGTACGCTCGAGTACAATACTGAACAGGCGTTTCATTTTTCGAGGCTCTTGTTCGGCTAAATCAAAAGCAGTATTGATATTCATCGCTTTGAGCTTTTTAGCTAAGCGTCGACCAACCCCCCAAACATCTTGTACATCCATGGCTTTTAAAATGGCTATTCGTGACGCTTCTGAATCAATCACTGCTACGCCATCAAAGCCCGATAGTTTTTTTGCTGCATGATTGGCGGCTTTAGCAAGGGTTGCCGTTGGGCCAAAACCCACTCCAACAGGCAGTTTTGTTTCGCGCCATACGGTACGGCGAATATGATGACCATAACTATGCCAATCATTAACAAGCTTGTTGAAACCTGTAAAGTTTAAAAACGACTCATCAATAGAGTATATGTGCTGATTATCGCAAAAGCGGCCAATCACGTTCATCATCCGTTCGCTTAAATCCGCATACAGCTCATAGTTAGATGAGCGGATCACCACTTGGTTATCTTCGAGTAATTGTTTTACCTGAAAATAGGGCTGAAACTTTGGAATAGCTAGCTTTCGTGCAATAGGACACACAGCACAAATACAGCCATCATTGTTGGTGAGTACCACTACAGGTTTACTGCGAATAGCTGGATCAAATACTTTTTCGGCACTGGCATAAAAGGCCACCGCATCGACTAAGGCGTACATGCTAATAGCTCTTTACTACTGCGATGTAAGCGAATTGAGCGGGTGACCACGCCTTCTAATTGAAATTCATCAGATTGACGTAGTTGCACTGCAGGGTATTTAGGCGAGGCTGATAATAACTGTGCATTGTGTTTATCTAGTAGTTTACAAACAAATAAACCATTTAGATTCGCCACGATGACATCGCCATTTTTAACGTCTTCGGCGCGATCAACCAGTAATAAGTCACCATCAAAAATCCCCACACCTTGCATTGATTCGCCAGAGGCAATACCAATAAAGGTTGCATCAGGGTGTTTAATCAACAGCTGATCTAATGATAGGCCAAGCTCTTTGTATTGTGCTGCTGGTGATTCAAAACCACACACGCCAGCTTCGATATAAATAGGAATAACGCGCATAACAAAACCACTATACTGTATGTTTGTACAGTATAGTGGTTTGTGGTTATCTTGCCAATAAGATCACGGCGTGTTGTGATTGATATTTTCGATCATGGTTGTGGCAATAGCGATAAAATCACGTACTTGCTGATCAGTTAAGCCTTGGCAAAGTTTGGCATCAACCTCTTGCTCAGCGACTTCTAAGCGCGAGAACAGAACGTTACCTTGTTCAGTAAACGATAAAATTAAACAGCGCTTATCATTTTCGTCAGCACATTTAGAAACCAGTTCAAGTTTTATAAGCTCTTTTACTAAGCGTGCTATTTGTGCTTTATCACGTCCTGTTTTGGTAACAATATCATTCGCGGTACAGTGCTGTGTTTCGGAAATGATATGTAAACAGCGTACATGCAGCGCATTAAGACCAAGCTCGTTGGCGTTAATGGCTTCGCGTACAGTGACGCGATAACTTTGTGCCAGTGTAAATAAAGCAGAAGAAAGCGAGGTTTGTGGCATGGTTCACCTAAGTTCAGTTGGCGGAGTTAGTTGACAAAGTCAATCAAAAGCGTATAGTTGACTATATCAACTATTGGGGCGTTGTGCAATTTAACCAGCTAGGAGACCAACATGGCTAGAAAAGTTCGTCGTGCAAACGTAATAAGTACTACACGTATTTCCCCGCATCTACAAAGAATTGTCGTTGGCTCAGACGAGTTTGCCGATTTTCCACAAGACGCAAAAGGTGCGTACGTAAAGGTACTACTTCCTCATGCCGGTGAATCTAAGGTTGAACTTGATTTACACGCTGAACACCCAGCATTAATGCGCTCTTACACGATTCGCGAAATTAACCCTGCTAACGGTGCAATTACCCTCGACTTTGTGGTTAACCAACATCAAGGTGTGGCAACTAACTGGGCACAAAATGCGAGAGTTGGCGACGAGGTAGGTATAGCAGGCCCGGGCCCTAAAAAACTCACAGACTTCACGCAAACACATTATTTAATGCTGGCAGATTTAACCTCTGTAAATGCAATCAATGGCTATTTACAAGCGCTGCCGCAAGATGCCACTGTCGATGTCATTATTCATGTTGCGGATAAAGCCGACATCATTGAACTTGAGCAAATTAAAGCACACAGCCAACATAGTGTTGAATGGCTAGTTACAGATGAGCCAGAAACCGATCTACTCGACCAAGTAACACGCTTATGTGCTGGCTATAACACGCAACCTATGGTGTTTATGGCACTAGAAGCAAACTTGGTAAAAGCAATTCGCCGTTTAGTAACAAGCAGTTTTGCGATTGACCATGAACACATTGTTGCATCGGCCTATTGGAAGCATGGTATTGATGCTGATGGCCTAAAGGTGGAAAAACAGCAACAAAGCCGTGCCTAATTAGCATTTGAAAAATAGCCATTCGCTCTCATTAACTAATTATAAAGAGTTAAATTTTGGAGAGCGAATGTCAGACCTTACAAATACACCTTTTTCATTGCTTGAATTAAGCCCAATGAAAGAGCACGAAACAGTTTCGCAAACACTCGCTAACAGTGTTACCTATGCGCAAACAGCTGATAAGCTTGGCTTTAATCGGTTTTGGATGGCAGAGCACCATAATATGCGTGGTATTGTGTGTGCAGCCACCTCAGTACTGATCGGCCATATAGCAGGTAAAACTCAGAATATCCGCGTAGGTGCGGGTGGGGTGATGCTACCTAACCATCCACCGCTGGTGGTTGCTGAGCAATTTGGCACCCTTGAAAGCTTATATCCGGGAAGGATTGATTTAGGTCTAGGCCGTGCTCCTGGTAGTGATCCAATTACCAGCCGCGCACTGCGCAGAGACGAGCAAAGGGCAGAACACTTTGCAAATGAAGTGACAGAGCTGCAAGGTTTACTTGGCCCATATAAAGGTGACTCTCCAGTACGCGCAATCCCAGGTGAAGACACTAATGTACCAATCTGGTTACTAGGCTCAAGCCTTTATAGTGCACAGCTTGCAGCTAAAAAAGGCTTGCCATATGCATTTGCAGGGCATTTTGCACCGCGCTTTGTTGAAGATGCCATTGCATTATATCGCAGAGAATTTCAACCATCTGACGTGTTAGATAAGCCATATGTGATGCTTGGCTTACCTGTTGTTGCAGCAGACACAGACGAACAAGCACAGTTTTTAGCAACCACAGCAAAACAACGTATTTTGGCACTTATGCGTGGCAAGCCACTTTGGCTAAAAGAGCCAGTTCAAACTATGGAAGGGTTATGGACAGCACAAGAAAAAATGCAAGTAGAGAGCTTTTTAGGGCTTTCAGTTGTTGGCGGTCAAGCGAGCGTTAAGCATAAGTTGAGTATGATTAAACAAACGCTACAGGTTGATGAGTTCATTTTTACTAATGACCTGTATGAATTGAGTGACAGGCAGCATGCGCTGGAAATACTAGCAAGTATTATGAAATAAACAGCTATTGCACTACTTGAGCGCGTGATTAGTCGATTACGCGCCTTTAAAAAACTTGTTACTTATTTAATAAACGGTTTTTTAGATTGAAGTAATTTAATTATTCCGTTTTAAGGATTGAATTTAACTTAATACAATACATTTATTAATCATAACCCTAGGAAGGTGCACCGTGAAATCTCAAACAATTGCCGCAGTAGAGCCACAAACAAAAACAGCATTAATCGCTGAGGGTGGTGGGCAACGTGGGATTTTTACCGCAGGTGTACTCGATGCATGGTTAGAAAATAATTACGATCCATTCGATTTATTCATTGGTACATCAGCTGGTTCACAAAATTTAACGAGTTATTTAGCGCGTCAAAAGGGCTACGCAAAGCGTTTAATTAGAGGTCTTTCGCGCCATAAGCGTTTCTTTCAACTTGGCCGAGGTCTTATCGGAAAAAGCATCGTTGATCTTGATTGGTATTTTGAAAAAACCAAAGAAGTAAACCGTGCCCTTGATTTTAAAACCGCGACTCAAAGTTTAGGTAATCGCGAACTATTGATCACAACCACAAATGCAGCAGATCGTAAACCGTATTACTTGAGCCCAAATGGAGAAGATACGCAATGGTTAGCACTGTTAAAGGCATCAAGCGCTTTACCGTTTTTGTATAAAGATGGTGTGAACTTAACGCCTTGGATGACAACCAAAGCGGCTAATGATGCTATTATTCAAAGTTCGAATACTGATTTAGTTCATGATATGTATTTAGATGGCGGCTTAGCAGCACCTTTGCCAGTTAAAGAAGCTTATAATCGTGGTGCACGGGACATTGTAGTAATTCGTACCGTTGACCAAGATTTTCAAATTCAGTCGGAGTGGGTGAATAAATTTAAATCATTTGTTCGCGTTTCTGGCTATTGCCCTAAAACAATCGATTACTTAGTTCAGCATGAACAAGCTTATCAAGACGAACTCGACTTTATCGCTAACCCACCAAGTGATGCGCGGATCACGCAAATTTTTGCAGGTGATAAACTACGCAGTAAGTTGCTGGGTAGTACAGATTCAGATCTGCGCTTTGATCACAAATTAGGCTTAGCGGCAGGTCGTGCCTTTTTACAGCAGCAACTGCTAAATTAGTCGGTAGCATGCACAGTTAATTAATCCCATTGCCTACTTGAGATATTCGTAAATAAAGTTAAAGTGGTTAGCTATTCACTTTTTGTGATTTTTTATCTAAAAGAACAATAAAGGCTTGCCATGTTTAACACTGCGGTATCGACAATAAATGGTCTTCTCTGGGGAGAAGGCCAAATTCTTATTTATATTCTACTGTTTGCTGGAATTTGGTTTTCGGTACGCTTAAAAGCAATTCAATTGGTTAAGTTTCGCCATATGTTTAGCTTGTTAAAGTCGAGTAGCAGCACCGATAAAAACTCAATCAGTTCATTTCAAGCTTTATGTACTGGCCTTTCTGCACGAGTAGGCACAGGAAACCTTGCAGGCGTTGCCGTAGCAATTTCGTTAGGTGGCAGTGGCGCAATATTTTGGATGTGGGTCATTGCCATTTTGGGCATGGCTACTGGCTTTGCAGAAAGCGTACTCGGGCAAGTGTATAAAGTCAGGGATGCCAACGGTGAGTTTAGGGGTGGGCCTGCTTATTATATCCAGCAAGGGCTAGGCAGCAGAGCACTGGCGGTGTGTTTTGCTTTTTGCCTGTTTCTTGGTTATGGCTTTACCTTTAGTGCCATGCAAACAAATACCATAACTGATGCCCTCAATTACGCATTCGAAATTCCAACATTGTATTCAGGTATTGTGATCACAATACTGGCAGGCTCAATTATTTTAGGTGGCTTTAAAGCTATAGCCCGTTTTGCTGAACGTATCGTGCCAGTGATGGGGATTTTATTTGTTCTAGCCGCCATCATAATTACTTTACTAAATATCGGCAAAGTCCCTGCCATGATTGAAGATATTTTACTGTCGGCTTTTGGCTTACAAGAAGCAGGCGCAGGAGCTATGGGCGCAGCAATTAAAAACGGTATTCAGCGCGGGCTTTATTCGAATGAAGCGGGTGCCGGTAGTGTGCCACACGCATCAGGCTGTGCATCACCAGTACCCAATCACCCGGTCACTCAAGGCTACATTCAAATGCTAGGGGTGTTTTTCGACACTATTGTGCTGTGTAGTTGTACAGCCGTCATTATTCTATTAGCTGATATTGATATAAGCGGCGAAATGGAAGGAATACGTTTAACTCAATCTGCGATGACAGCACACATGGCCGCTGGTGGCATTTACTTTGTAGCGGCTGCGATTTGTTTATTTGCGTTTACTTCAGTGGTTGCAAACTATGCCTATGCAGAGAGTAACCTGCATTTATTTAAGCTAGATAATAAACTTGGTCGAGGTATTTATACCAGTTTATATTTATCAATGATGATTTGGGGCGCCTCGGCGACCATTAAACAAGTATGGGATCTCGCTGATATAGCACTTGGCCTAATGACAGTGGTGAACGTTATCGCTATCATACGCTTAACGCCAACTATCTTATCTGTTACTAAAGACTACCATAGTCAACGAGAAGCAGGACAAGAGCCTAGTTTTGATTCTGATAAAGTAAAAGTACAAGGACAAACGGAACTGGGCATTTGGCGAAAATAACCGATAACAATAACCAAAAAGCAGTTGCACATGATAGATATTTACGTAGGCCCAAGCGCAGCAAAAGCGATTAAAGAACAAGGAATGACACCAGACCTATTTAGCACATTTTTAGGGGCGAGTGGTGGTCCAAAATGGTTTACATTATTTGGTCTTGATAAATATTTGTTTGGTGAGTTTTTTAAAGAGCGAAACACAACATTAAACTTATTAGGGTCAAGCGCTGGCGCATTTAGAGCTGCGTGTTTTGCTCAAAATGACCCCGTTGCAGCAATATCGCGATTAGCAAAGTCATACTCTGAAACACGTTATTCATCAAATAAAGCAAAGCCTGAAGAAATAACGACAAAAGCACGAGAGTTATTAAGCACTGTTTTTGCTGAAAACGGCATTCAAGAAATCATAGATAACCCCGTTTTTAAAGCCCACTTTATTGTTGCAAAATCGAATGGGTTTGTAGCCTCAGAAAACAAACTGATGCAGTTAATGGGTTTATCTAAAAGTTACTTAGCAAATAGGTTAAACAGACGCTTTTTAAACAAACAGTATGAGCGTTATGTGTTTCAACCTTCAGATAGCCAGTTATCATTTTCAGATAACAATACCTTCAATACCCATACTATTGAGCTAAACGAAGATAATTTAGCAGATGCTTTACTTGCTTCAGGCTCTATTCCGTTAGTGATGCAAGGTATTAAAAATATAACAGGAACACCACCAGGGATGTATCGTGATGGTGGTATCATCGATTATCACTTTGATTTAAATATTCATAATGATGGGCTTATCTTGTATCCGCACTTTAATAACAAACCAAAAGCAGGGTGGTTTGATAAAAGTTTAAAGCGCGGAATTACACCAAAAAACTATGACAAAGTAGTTATGATCACCCCATCAGCTGAGTTTATTGCGTCATTACCTTATGGCAAGATCCCCGATAGAACTGACTTCACCGAACTCGATGCTGACACACGTATTAAATACTGGCGACAAGTGCTCAGCGAAACAGAGCGCCTTGGCGAAGCCTTCGTTAAGCTTTGTGAGCACCCTATAGAGCCAAAAATTCAAATTATTACTTAAACTGATTAACTAGCGCTGTTTGTTCATTAACCTTGTTCAATAATGCTGCACAGAGTTGTTGCGAAGTATGGCCAAGCTCAGTGCATTCAAGAGTAAATTCTTGTGCTGAGGTTATGTTTGTTGCAATCAGCTGACTTGCTGTTAGTTGCTCAGTCATTGCGTGTGCAATAATGCTGTTAAGTTCACTCAGTTTCACTGATTGTGCTTTGATATGCTCTAAGCTCTCACCACTTTGATGAGCAAGTTCAACACTTTTAGCTGACAAAGCAAGGCCATCAGACATCGCATGCTGTGCTTGTTGCGAAGCCTCAGTTAAATGATTGAGGACAGTTTTAATTTCTTCTGTTGATTGTTGAGTCCGATAGGCAAGGGCACGTACTTCACCTGCGACAACAGCAAACCCGCGTCCATGTTCACCTGCTCTTGCTGCTTCTATTGCTGCATTAAGTGCTAATAAATTTGTTTGATCAGCAATTGCATTAATCTCATTCAAAATTGCAACAATATGTTTATTTCCCTCAATAAGGTCGACCACTTGTTCACTTGCAATGTGTAATTTTTTGTCTAATTCACTAATTGAATCAATAGTTTGGTGAACAGAAGTTACTCCTTGTTCTGTTGATTTTTTAGATGCTTCGCAGCTTGAGTAGACGCTGAAGTACTCGATGAAAGTTCATTGATTGAAGCAGTCATTTGCTCTGTAGCAACAACAATTTGCGCAACTTCATCAGTTTGTTTGGTCAAAAGTTCTGTTACAGCTAACCCAGAATCAGCGCATTGCTGGGCATTGTTATTTACACCCATGGTCACATCGTTAACTCGACCAACAACAGCTTTTAACTTTGCTTGTTGCATTTCAAGAGCTAAGTGTAAAAAACCAATTTCATCATTACTACCAGAATATAAATAAGCCATGAGAGGGTTATCGTAAATACTTTTTGCTTTTTGTATGAGCGCTTTATATTTCATTCGCCAAAAAAACAAACCTAGATTTATTGAAACTAAACTGCAAAGTAATAATAAAGATACTGCAGAAAACCCACTTGTAAATAAAAGCACAAAAGAAAGAATTAAAGTTAAAAATAAAGACCATGATAAATATAAAGTTGAATCAAAAGGCTGTTTCAGTGCTTTTGAGTTAGAAACCTTATTAATCTTTTCGTATTCTTCAGTTGCTCTAGCTAAAACATCATCATTAAGTTTTGTACGTACAGATTGGTATTCTACAGTTTGGCCGCTCGCGTCTTTGATGGGGGTAACAAATGCATTAACCCAATAGTAATTACCATCTTTACAGCGATTCTTAACAGGGCCCATCCAAGATCTACCGTTATGTAGGTGTTGCCATAAATCAGCAAATGCAAGTTTAGGCATGTCGCTGTGGCGTACTAGGTTATGGGGCTGATTAACCATTTCAGCTAATGTAAAACCTGAAATATTACAAAACTCTTGGTTTGCATATGTTATGTAACTATCTAAATCGGTAGTTGAAAGCAAAATGTCAGAATCTGAAAATTTAACTTCTTTATTGTTTGTTTTATCAATTTTCACGTTTAAATTACCCAAATCAGAAATAGAGGAGGTATTTGTACAAGAAACTACACTAAGATTTGAGATTTTAATTAATTACTAAAAACTCAATTTAAAGCAAGTTGTTGAATTTAATTACATAATGTAGCGGTAAATTGATTCGAAAGAAGTAGGAAATTTCTCATTTGTTGAATTATTTAGATTAATATAAATCACACAACATTAAAAAAATTACAAATTGAAAAGTGATTTACTTAAATCAAAGGTGTCAAGCGTGTTTAAGTAAATTTTAGCTTTATTTAACATTGGATTCTGGAATTTTTGGTAGATTAAATGACTAGAATTTAAATGCTCGGAGATGGTTATTTAACTACACCAACAAGAGCCGTTGGTGTAGCAAGATTAATTATATTTAAATACTAGCGGTTATGTAACCTTGGTTCATCCTGACATGGAATGCCATCAAAATTTTTATCTAAATTTGTATCAGGGCAGTTACGCATAAAAAAAACAGCTTCTTCTAGAGAGTTCATTTGACTGCAGTATTTCCTTCCATCACATGCATAGATAGGTTCTTGTGAAATATCAGTTTGTCTTTTATGCGTATATTTATTTTGAATTGGCTCAATGATTTGCTGCTGTATTGTGTCGACAGCAGAAGTTTCCCCGTAATTATTTGCATAGAATGCCCAAGCTCCAAAAGCAATTAGAATTAGTAAGAAAATTTTTCTCATATGAGCTCCTGTTGAAAATACTAAAAAATGGATAGTAATATTTATAAAATCGAGATTAAGGTTGTAATACATATTAAAAGCAAAAGGCTGAGTTTTTAATGGGTATTCGCTGAAAATTAGAAAATCTGAAATATCTTAGAAATCGCATATATATACTTTTATTTATAGCAAGTATTAAAATCAATAAAACTTTAAAAGCAGGGTGATAAATCAGAAATATAAAAGTTTGGAAATTTATAAAATATGAACTTTCTTATAGTATTTATTTTGGATTTGATCTTTGTTTATACATTGCTATCATGATTTTTATAAGAAATCATTTAAAAGGATTGGTGAAATCTTGAAAGCGTCGCTGACATTTAGCGCTATTTTTGTAGCATTTTTAAAGCTGTATTGCTTTAAAAAACTCAATACAGTGTAATAAACAGCAAAGGCATTCTTACCTTAACTTATGCGAGATAATAGATTGCTTAAAATTTAGTTTTTAAAGGGTTGATAAAAACATAGATATTTCATCTATGAACACAGATGAAATGATCAACACATTAAAAATGTAGATGATGTTGATTGCTTGGTTGATGGAATAATTATACTTAAAAATTAAAACATCAATAACATCCCATAAATTACGGTACGTAACAATGAAGAAAAGGGCTAAAAGCCCTTTTTTATTAAGTGTTTAACGTGATTGTCAGGTTTGACAGTTTGACGTTAGCTTGTATGAAATCTTCTAAAGGTTTTAACTAAATGGTAAATTACAGCAGCATTGAAAGCTCTTGATATGATGTCTATTAATACAAATTGATTCGTTATCTGACTCTCCAGTTGTCCCCATAAAGAATAATGCTTATTGAGATGTAAGGGGTTCAACAATACAGTAATGTCTTGAAAGGTTACTAATTTATTAGAAAGTGACAAATTCATGAAATGAATTGTTAGTACATTTATAATAAAGAGCCAAATTATAGGTAACAACCAACTAGTGCAATGATTTGAAATGAGCTTACTAAATATTAAGATCATCTTATCTTGGTAATTCGAGTACTTAAATAAACTGTCTAAAAATGACCTGTTAAACTTTTGATATTCTGCAGAACCATTAGTAAGAAGATTCTTTATATCTCTAAAATACTCTAATACCTCACTGTTTGTCATGTTTAGGTTATTAGATTTCCATTTTGAGTCGGTACAGGTTAGCTCTGAAATGTTATTATTCAGATAAATAAACCTATTATAAGATGAAAAATCTGATTCGTTAAAGTTAGCATTTCCAAAACTATTGTGACCCATATAGAATCGACCAGATAGCTTAGATTTATTTTTCATTCCATCCATCTCAAAATAATCAAAATTGAGAAATTCTTCTATGTATAAAATTCTAGTTCCAGTATAGGAAACGACACTTAAAAAACCTGAGTTATGAACACGAGAAATTTCTAGGTAGTCTAAACGTTGAAGCCTCAAAATAATTTTCGTATTTAAATGTGTGTCAATAATGCGTAAAGTGTTCACTACTGCATTATCTCCCACGATATCAAGTGTGGATGGCAGTTTAGAGCCATACCCTATATTTAACTCTATAATTTTAGATGATGAAAAAGTAACATCATTTATTTTTGATAAGTCTCTGAAACGAACAGAACGAAAAGAACAAGTATTAAAATATATATCTCTTCTTTTAAATTCAGATGAGATTTTTTCTTCATCACCCAAATCTAACTCTTTAGTTTTAAATGAACAATTTTTAAAAGTTAAATTTTGTTCTAAGTTGCTAGGAATAAAATCAAACGATTCAAGAAAAGTAACATTCTCAAAATAAAAATCATTTGATTTCATATACTCTAATACATCATCGTATTCATTTTTGAAGTTAAAAATTGGCATAGGCTCTATCTGAGGATTAAGTAAGCATGTATTGGTTTAAGTAGCTGTTTTTCTCGATATTTCACCTACAATATCTAATAATTGTTCCTGAAGATCAAATAAATATTTGTCTTGGACTTTTGTTTCAGATTTAAGTTTTTTGTACATACTCTCATGTTCCTTAGCTGACCATTTGTAACGATGCACAAATTGTACGTCAGATGGTTTTACCTTACCCCACGGTGTAGTCATAACGTTGTTGTGATATGAAATACTGCATTCTGCCCACGGGCCAGTATCTGGTAAGTAGCCGCGATACATTATCCAAATCAGTTTTTCGACAGGTTTGCTGGCTTTATTCGCTTTTACATATCTCCTTACTTGACGTTCACTTACTCCGAGTTCTTTAGCTCCTTTTGCATAGTCATATCCGAATAGCGTAACGAACTGCAATTTAAAGTTGCCCATTGTGATTTACTCCTTTATTAAAAATCACAATGCACACTCGGTATCGGTGTAAGTGGTTTCGCTCCCCCCCTATTAGTATATGGGGGGAGGGTGTTTCCCTTGGCTGCTGTGCCGTCCTTAACTCAGCTAGGTTTATCAGAAGGCAATCAACTTTTATTGAAAACAGACTAGGGCAGTGAGTGCGATTGGCTTTCTCACTGAATTGATACCCGACCCTAATAAACTGTATGTAAAATGGAAACGGATTCTCGATGAAATGTTGATTTTCTGGAATGTATAACATGGCTACGCCATCCTCAGAGAAATGAAGAAGCAGGGGAAATGGGTTGTTTTAACGTGAATGAAATAATGCATTGTTTTAAGCACACAAGGCAGAGGCTCGAAGCTCGCCTTTCTGCCTTTGTGTTGCTTAGTTAAAACTGTCTTAGGAAAATGTTTTTGTCAGAAAATTTTAAGATTGGTAAATCTTCTGTTAGGTAAATTGAGTAACCGATTTTTTCTAAGTAGTTCGAGCTAAGTGTTATTACTTCAGGCTCATTAATAACTTCTGATTTCTCGGTTTGATTTTCATCATTACCTAAAATAGTTGTGTTTTGTCTTTCAACGTTCTTACCAGTAACGCAGTTAATGTAATGCTCTACAGTCACTACACCGTTTTTTTTCTTTAGAACATATCCACCATATTCATAGTCATCACATATTTCATTTAATGGATGTTCAAACTTCTGTGGCTTATACGTTAAATCTAATTTTGGTTTTACTATTGGTTGTTGTTTTACTTCGACTGTTTTTGCTTCTGGTGTACTGGCCGTGTCAGGTTCGTCAGAGTCAGTAAGTCCTAGACTGCCGAGCAAGCTATAAAAGACATAAATAAATAATGGTATAGCAAGAAGAAATAAACCCGCCTTCGGCGGTAGTTTAAACTTTGCTGTGTGTTCATCAGCAGACCAATAGACACCGTAAAAGTTAGCATCACGGCGCATTAGCTTAGATGCACATTTATCTAAATCGCCTTTGTAATCGGTATTGAATTGTTTATCTCTTTGAAAGCGCGTAATTGCAGACCCGCCCATTGGCCTAAAATAATGAATGTGTGAGTTAGTGCACTTCTGGATAACGTTATCTAAAAATGTGTAATGCTGGGTTATTAGGTGAATATCAACACCTGAATGTCTATGCGTTTGAAACTTCGTGTAGTGAATAGGGCGCTTTGCACTATTGGCCATTGGTGAAAAGTAATCCTGACATTCATCAAACACACTAATCGAGCCATTAGGTAAATCATACCATTGGGTCGGGTCGTCTACTTTCGTCCAGTGGTAGTTAAGTAGTTTTATCGATTCAATAGTTGGTTGTTCAGCTTCTTCTATATAAGTGTTTAGCCCTGATAAGTTTTGTTTTGGGTAACAACGACGACACCAATTAACGAAAAGAGAAATTGCAGCCTGCTCATCATATTGTTTAAAAGACGGTGCTAACCAAGGAACGTCAGTTAACTCGATTAATCTATCTTGCTCATGGGCTTTTTTAATTATCTTAGAATAACGCGATCCTTTTTTGGTTTGTTGGACTGTTGGATAGAACGAACCATAGAACCAACCTGCAAAACTATTCAAAAAATCTAAATCAAGCAGAAAACACTTAATGTTGTTATAGAATTTTTCTTTTTGCGTTACAGAAGGGTCTTGGCAAATTTCTTTAAGTGTATTTAACGTTTTGCCTGCACCTGGCACACCTGTTCGTAAATAAATCATTGGTTAGGTGCTCCTAATTTCATCTTAGTTACTGAGCCGCCCGACGTTAAACCACGAATAGTGAGTGCAGCTGCATAAGCACCAAGCATAAAGCCGATTGCTTGATCTAATTTTGCATAGTTAAAAACGGCAATTACTTCAATTGGTAAGGTGGCCGCATTAGTTACTATCAAATTAAATATGTAATCGATGCCAAAAGAGCCTAGCTCGTAGGTAACATATCCAAAGCCAAGACCAACAAGAACCTTAGAAACGAGGCTAGGGAGTAGGGTTGCAAGTGCGGTAAAAAAAGCTTGAATTAGAAACGGCATTATACTGACCTCACAATTATTGAAGCGCTATGAATTAAAGAGCTAAGTACGATTAACCCAGAGATTGCTTGGAAGAAAACAATGAAATACTCAAAACTAAAACACAGCGATTTACCGTTCGTTAGTGTGATACATTTTTCAGGTGGTAACTCAGCACTTGGTAGCCAGTTATTATATTTCTGTGCATACTGCTCTAAGTTTCTTGTTTCTTGGGGAAGTTCGACACCATCACCAGAGCCAATACCCGCACATTCTTCTATAGTACCTTCACAATCTTGACCGCCTATATTGCCGTTACCAGTACCATTACCACCACCGCCGCCACCGCCAGTTTCAATACCATTAACAGCATCAATTAACTCATTGAATTTACCGACCGTTACAGCATGTAAACGTTCATCTTGGCTGGTTTGTAGGAGAATGGCTGTATCGATACTTTCCATAACATTTAAAAAGGCTTTAGCATTTTTTGTATCAGCATCTATTTTTTTGTTATGTAGTTCTTTGTCATTATCAATCAGGTTGTTAATACTGTTTTCGATTTCAGTTTCTACATTTTTAAGGTTACAACTGGTGTCACCTTCGGCACATGTTTCTTTAGATTTATCAGGGGTTTTTGAATCATCTACTTTAGAATCTGAATTATCTAAAGGGTCATCTTCAGGGTCTGGTTGATGATGGTCAGGACATTGTAAAACGTTCACACTTCCATCTGTAGAAGTAGTGCATTTATCTGCATCAGCATCATCTGCTAATTTTTTATTGTCATAAGGTTTATCACCACAGGCCACACCTTGACTGACACCCATTGCAAATTTAGCTAATGAAATTTGTGATGCGTTAACGTTATAAGCGCAGCCATCATTGCAATAAAGACCACCACCATCGAAAGGCGCACCACCAATTGTTGGTGAAGAAAATAAACTTTCACTACTACCAGCTGGAGGACATTCTTTTGGTACGCATTCAGAGGAACCAAGTTGCTGGGATACTTTTTTAGAGTGATAACCCGCTGGGCAGTCTCGAGGTTTTCCGCATTGGTTCTCGCCAACTTTCTGGGTATAAAGCGGATTCCCATCAGGAGGGCACACATAATCTGTTTCAGATGGATTATACCGACCAGCAGTACTATGTCCTGATGTAGTTTCTCCAGTGTTGGTATTTGTCCTATCAAATGTCAATGAATTGCTTGCATCAAGTGATGGATTTGAATACACAAATATATCAAAATTTACATAAGGGATAACCAAATCGCCACATTCAGAAAGAGAAACATCCTGACCTATAAGCTTATAATTGTAAGTACAGGAACCTTTTATATATATAGACTTTGCAGGAACTAAGTCTAAATCGTCAGCAGAAACAAAAAAGGCGCTCATTAGCGCCAATATAAATATTAGTATTCGCATCATTGCGCCTTAATTTTTAATCATCGAAAAGGATATAAAGTGCTAAAAGTCCAGAGACGATTAGCACTGTGTCTAATGTGATGAACATTAGCTAAAGATTGTGCCTTTCAACCACTTCCAGCCGATAGCTACGAAACCAGCAGTAAGAAATACACCGCCGATTAAGTTTGCGTTATCAGTGAAGAAAGTTTGAAACTGAGTTGTTGCAGCTGTTACTTCAGGTGCAGCTTCAGCAAAGGCTGAGCCAGATGCAGCGACAAGCGAAGTGATAACACCCGCTTTTAAAAGTCTATTTTTAAAGATGTTTTTCATGGTTAAGTTCCTTATCTATTCCAAACCATTTTGTTTAATTTCTTCCAACCATAAGCAGTGAGAAGAACGACGATGATTGACGGGGCAACTTCAGTTTTGAAGGTGTCCCAATCAAGTGGAACGGGAAGAGGTGTTTCCACAACTTCCAATTCCACCGGACACTGTTTCTCTACAGGCGCAACGGGACAAATAGCAATGTATTTGTTTTCACCCATGATTAGCCTGCAAATTTAACATCTGATACAACGTTACGAGACATGTTTTCAGGGTCAGGTTGAAGTGTTAAATCAACCTCACAAATACCGTGCTGGTCTAAGATGTTTTTAAACTTTTGATACAAAGACTGTTCATCAAGGATGTTTAAAGACTTTGGTTCAAAGCCGCATTTCTGAATTTGATGGTCACCTTGGATAAAGTCTTTTTCAGGTACTAAGTAACTGATAGACGAAAACGCATAGTGCTTAGGTGCGCCAGTTTTTTGAGAAATACCTTTACCGTTTGCGGCAGATAATAGGGTTACTTTCATGGGGCTAACTCCGTTTGATTAGGTGGTGATATACAGGCCTGATTGATAGAGTCGGGGATATCCCACGGGTTAAGGCCTTTGGTTAATTGGTTAATGATTTCGTTATCAGTCAGTTCTTTAACGTGACGTAAGAAATTTAAGTACTTGCCGTAAGACTGTGCGCAATAACGTTCAAGTCGTTCAGCAACAAAAATCCCACTTACTTTTGGTTTACGTGTAGTGGTTTTAATCTCAAGACGTTTAGCGCTAACAAACTCAAAAGCAGGGTATGCAGCAGCAAAAACGGCATCGGTATTGAGAAGTGCATCCAAGGAGATAACACGGTCAATAGACCTAAGCTCAAGCTCAGCACGCACCCAATTAGGTTGAGACTGACTTTGCATTTGCTTGCCTTTTTCATAAATACGCGCCATTTTTCCATTTTTGCGACTTCCTACGTAAAGGGTGTTACCGCCATTGGCCACGCAGTCATAACGCTTTTGCCAGCCGTGTTTTTTCTTCCAGAGCGCTTGTTGCTCATTAGATAATTTTTGCAGTTCGCCAGTTTGAATCCATGAGAAAGAGGGCGCTTGATTGGTTTTACAGAAGCCGCCTTCTTCTAGATTTTGGAAGTAATTTAGAACGGATTTTTCGCCGTCATAGTCATCATAGGCAATGTCTAAGCGGGTGATTTTTACGTTCGGCATTTTCTTAAGCATGGCGTGAAGTTTTGGAATATCGAGACCCGCACAGCCGGCACCCGAGAATGAAACCATCACGCCGCCATTGTTTGCACCCCAAGCAACAACGCCCGAATTTACATCATGACGGTAAAGGGTGGCTGACTTTTCATAGGTGAACATGCCACCTGAGTTGTGGCGATAAGACCAGCTTAAATCATCCGATGTTAAGCGGTCAGCAGCTGTGGCAACCTCAGTATTTAGAAGGTGCATAAATTTGGTAATATCACCTTCAATCAATGAGTTAAGTGTTTTGTAACGTTTGGTTTTACGTACAACGTTCTTGAAAAAGTGCGCCCGTTCTTCACTTGGAATAGCATCAACAGAGTCGTAATTACGGTAACGAGGGTTGTTTTCGAACAGCTGGTCATAGTAATAATCAGAGTCATAAACAACCGATTCGTTAACTTCTACGTCTAAATCATCAGTGGCTTGTTGGTCAAATAATTCAGCACAAAGCATTGCGTTATAGGCTTCTTTGTAGGAGGCAAAGTCACCTTTTCCAAACGCAATTTTGGCGTCAAAGCGAAGACGGGCAATTTCGTCAGGGCAAAAAACAACGGTTAAATAGTCGATTTTGGTTAACTGTTTAGAAGTCTGGGTCATAGTCAAATGCTCCAGAGTCGAACAGTTCTTGCCAGTTTGAATCATCAACATCGATGATTTCGAAAGGTTCTCCACTTGCATAGTCTATGCAAAAAGCCATAGCTTCAGCACGTGACGAATACATAAGCGGGTGTTCAATTTTATTGAAACCTAACGCGTATTCCTCAATGCCAGCAATGTATTGGAGATAGAATTTCATTACTTTTTATCTCCGATCTTTGAAGTTTTATTTACCCAAAACTTTAGTAATTGCCAAACAACTACAAAACAAATAGAGATAACTAATAAAATAAATGAAAAAGTATTGATGATTTCAAATGAAGTGAAATCCAAAGAAAGGAAATATACGGCAAAGATCCCCAAAACTGAGATGAATTGTGATTTTGTGAAACTCATATCCGTATTCCTTGTTAAAATGACAAACTGTCAATCTTGAATGTTGGTAAATCTAACATTCACTTTTGACAGTCGTCAACTTTTTATTTATCAAGAATGACAGTTATAATTAAGTAAGTGAGGAGAACGCTATGAATTTTAGTTACGAACTAATTGAAAAATATAAAGAAGTTAAAGGTTACACTCAGGATAAACAAGTTATTTCAGATTTTACTGAATTTAACTCAGGTAATATGTCTCAAATTAAAAAAGGTAACCGTCATTTAACTGCGAACCAGTGCATCGCAATGGCCAATGCTGTTGGTATGGATCAAAAAGAAGCTTTACTAAAACTTGCTATCGAAAAATCAAAATCGAAGGAAGAAGGTAAGATCTGGTCTGATATTGTAAAAAAGATTAGCGCTGCGTGTATTGCGGGAATCCTTGCAGCTGCGAGTCTTACTGGTCAAGTAGCGACCCCGCCTTTGCGGTATCGTAGATAGCCCATAAATTACGTTATGTTAAATAAGCTAGAATTATAAAAAGTGGACGTTAGGTTACTAACTAGCCCACTTTTAGAAGGGTCTTTACTTAGTTAATTCAGTTCAGAATCTACCCAAAATTTTGTGCCTTTTAGTACAGCTTGCAAAGCAAGGCCATTTTCGGTTAATGAATAGACAGTAACTTGATCAGCAATAGCTTCCGCAACTAATGCTCCACCTTTATCTTCATATTTTGCGGCTGCATCAGCGTTACCACCAAAGGTCCAGCCATGTTCAATGAAGCGATTTAATGCAGACTGGTTATGAAAGACCATTACTACATTAAAGTCTTTTACTCCTAAACCAAGACCTAAACCAGCTTCGCCCATATTCATGTAAGTTGATTGGCCTGTTAGGTTATTTTTTACAACACCATAGCCGCCACCGAAACTCGCTAAAACAACATTTACATTTGCGTTATCAAAAACAGCATAACCCGCAGAATTTGCAATTTGTTGTTTAACATCAGGTTTTTCTGCATATAATTTGTTAAGTGTATTAGTTCTCATGCTTTGAACTAATGCACGTTTTTCTTGTGGTGATGCACTACCTGTTGTTGCACAACCCGTTAAAAGCGTTGTTAAAATAACAGAGGTAATGATTAATAACTTTTTCATACTTAATTCCTTGAATACTCGTATGGCAAAATGATACCTATATAATAGACTAATTTTCAGATATGTTAAGTCCAATACTAGACAGTATCGGACTTTATGGTAATCTTATAACTAGTTATTTTACAAGATATTTATATATTATGCTCGTTGCTCTCGTTGATACACTCAAACAACTTCGCTACCAAATCGCCCATCTTGAAGATGATACTCTCGCAACAGAATATCCTGAACTTGATACATTTATACATCAGGTTGGATTGACTGTTGCTGAATCAAAAAATGACTTAAGTTTCGTTTATCAATTCTTATACGTTTATGGCAGGAAATCTGAAGCAACGTTTAATCGCTTTCGAAATGAGCTTGAACGTTTTTGTTTATGGTCATGGTTAGTTGCTGAAAAATCAGTATTTGATCTGAAACGAGATGATATCGAAGCTTATGTAGATTTTATGGTTGATCCCGACTCTGCTTGGTTATCAGATTCGGTGCAATGGCGTTATAAAGATGAGCAAGGTATTAGGCGATTAAATTCAAATTGGCGCCCCTTCATAAATAAAGAAAATATAGCTAGCCAACAAACACTCGCCGCTATGTTTACAGCACTCAATGTTTTTTATAAGTTTGCAATTTTAGAAGAAAAAACCTTTGCTAATTTTGTACCGGTTGTTAAAAAGAATAGCCCTTACTTAGTTGTGCAATCACAAATTAAAATTCCAGATACGCTCAGTGATATTCAATGGGAGTATGTATTTGGTGTTACCCGAGATTTATGTGAACAACAACCTGATTTAGAAAGAAATTTATTCACACTCGCTTGCTTAAAAGGATTGTATTTACGAATTTCTGAGTTATCAGAAAGGCCACAGTGGTCGCCGGTTATGTCGCATTTTTGGCAAGACAATGACGGCTTTTGGTTTTTAAGAATTATGGGTAAAGGTAATAAATTACGTGATGTAACTTTAAGTGAAGATTTTATCACTTATTTAAAACGTTATAGGCTTTACCGTGGTTTACCTGCCCTGCCCCGAGTTGATGAATCGGAGCCATTAGTTCATAAAATTCGTGGTAAAGGTGGTATGACTGTTCGGCAAATTCGTCGTTTAGTTCAACAAAGTTTTGATTTAGCAAAACAATCTTTATTAGATGATGGCTTTAAAGATGATGCTGAGCAACTTGAAGCAGCGACGGCACACTGGTTACGGCATACCGGTGCAACACACGATGCACAAACAAGGCCGCTTAAACATTTATCTGAAGATTTAGGCCATGCCAAAATTGCCACAACAGACCAAATTTATATTCAAACAAATATAAAAGAACGCGCAAAGTCTGGAATAAAAAGGAAAGTTTAATGGAATATACAATACTAGCGATTGTTGGTTTAGCCCTGTTATTTTATTCTCTGACAATTCGTCAGCTAGAGCGAACTGAAATTACTGGTCCAATGTTTTTTGTTTTTGTTGGTATCGCAATGACTTATTTTTTGCCGAGCGAATTTAAGTTAGGAGAAGCAGGACTTAGTGACATCTTGCCTTTGGTTGAATTAACCCTAAGTATTTTTTTATTTACCGATGCTGCGAAATCAAAATTGCCTGTATTGAAACATAGCTTTCAATACCCTAGCCTATTACTGTTTGTTGCTTTACCAATGACACTAATATTGGGTGTTGCTGGCGGATTATTTTTCTTTTCTGAGTTGTCACTTTTTCAATCTGCCTTGATCGCTATTATTTTAACGCCCACTGATGCGGCGCTTAGTAAAGGCATTTTAGAATGTACTTCTGTACCTGAAAAAGTTCGAGAAGGAATAAATACAGAAAGCGGTTTAAACGACGGGCTTTGTGTTCCAATATTTTTAGTTCTTCTTTTGTTAGCTCAAAATCCAGAAAGTGCTGTAACAACGCTTGATACTCTATTTGTTTTTACACGAGAGTTAGGCGTGGCGCTTGTTATTGCCGGCGTGTCGATGGCCATATTTATTCCATTATTAAAAATAGCATTAGCACGTCATTATTTTGCAAATAATAGCAGCCCATTTTTATTAATTGGCTTGGTCATGGCCATTTTTTCTTTGACACAAAACCTGCATGGCAGTGGGTTTATAGCCGTATTTGTAGCGGGGCTTTTATTTGATTACTTAGCACCTAAAAAAATTCGTTCAACATTAGTTAAAGATTCTGAACATATCGCTGAATTTGTAGCATTACTTATATGGTGTTTATTCGGTTTTGTTTGTGGTCACTTAATTGTGAATGATATTACTTGGCCAATTGTATTTTATGCATTATTAAGTGTGACAGTTTTTAGAATTGTGCCGGTATTACTTTCGCTGATGTTTACTAATTTAAATTTAAAAGACAAGTTCACGTTTGCTTGGTTTGGTCCGCGAGGATTAGCATCTATCGTATTCACTTTAATGGTGATGGACACTGCAATTGCGAACAAAGAGCAAATTGCTACAGTAACTTTAACAACAATTTTATTTAGCGTGTTCATTCATGGTATGAGCACCAAGCCCATCGCAAAAAGTTACCAATAATAAAGGCGCATTAAGCGCCTTTAATTTTTTTACTTTAAATTAAAATCTATTTTTTAAAGTAGCTCTGCAATTAATTGCAATGGATGCTTTGGTTTGAATTTTTCATACCGCTTAACTTGGCTACGGCATGAGAAACCTGTTGCTAAAATAGTTTCAGGCTCATTATTAGAAATAATTGGTTGCCAACTCATTTCATAAAGTGCGCGTGAATTTTCTTGGTTTTGTTTTTCGTGGCCATACGTTCCAGCCATACCACAACAACCCGTACTCGTTGTGTCTAGATGTAAATTTAAATCAGCAAAAATTGTTTGCCAAACTTTAGACGCATTTGGCATTGCTGTTGTTTCAGTACAATGACTTAATAATTTATAAGTAGAATTCGACTTAGTGGTAAGTGAAAGCTGATTGAAGTTTTGTGTTTGAAGCCATTCATGTGCAAGCTCAACTTTAAAATCACCACGGTCTTCTTTTAAAATTGATACATACTCATCTCGGTAACACATAACTAAAGACGCATCGAGTCCGACAAGTGGCGCATTAGTTTCACTGAGTGAATTTAAAAACTCTGCTGCATTTTTTGCTGTCGTTTTAAATTCATTTAGAAAACCTTTAACATGCTGTGCTTTACCATTTGGCTTAAAGGGTAATAGCATCGGTTTTTTGCCTAACGCTTTAATTACTTTAATAAAGCTTTCGACTAATTCTGCTTCGTAAAAACTAGTAAATGGATCTTGTACTATCAGTACATATTCGGCTTGTTGTTCTTTTGTGAGCGAATTTAGTAATTCAAAATTGAATTGCTGATCTTTTGAAATACGTTTTGTAAGTTGCGGTACGCTTAAACTTGGCGTATCAACATAACCGATGGAATTTTTAATTAGTCCAGATACAAGTTTGCTATTTACTATCGGATTAATAACTTTTGCAAACTTTGCCATAACCGGTGCTGTTTGTTCGATACCCGCAACAAGGTAATCTTTTGCAGGACGTGCATAATAACTATGGTAGAAATTTAAAAAGCGTGAACGAAATGTTGGAACATCAACTTTGATAGGACACGCAGTAGTACATGCTTTACAAGCTAAGCATTCGTCCATTGATTCTTTCACTTCGTGAGAGAAATCATAAACGCCTTTTTTCTTATCGCGACTATGTTGATAGCGCTCCCACCAAGTGATTACTTCACCATTCATCAATTCTTTTTCAACATTGAGTAAATCAATATTTTCAGACTCTTGCAGTCGTAACCATTCGCGCATTAAACTTGCGCGACCTTTTGGAGAATAACGGCGGTCACCTGTTACTTTATAAGATGGACACATTGGTGATTTTTCATCGTAATTAAAACACAGGCCATTACCGTTACAGGTCATAGCGTTATTAAATTCTGTTTTAACATCGATAGAAATTTCTTTGTCGAACCAGGCACGTTTTTGATCGTCAACAGAAACTAGTGAGTCTTTACTTTCAATTGGCGTACATATTTTTCCTGGGTTTATTCTGTTATTTGGATCAAATGCCGCTTTGATTTTTCTTAGTTGTGTAAATAAATGCTCGCCGAAAAATTCAGGGCCATACTCACTACGATATCCTTTACCGTGCTCGCCCCACATTAAGCCGCCATATTTGGCAGTCAGTTTAACTACTTCATCTGAAATATGGCGAAGCAATTTTTCTTGTTCAGGATCACACATATCAAGTGCCGGTCGTACGTGTAGTACGCCAGCATCAACATGACCAAACATACCATATTGCAAATTATGGCAATCAAGTAGTTCGCGAAACTCTACAATAAAATCGGCTAAGTTTTCAGGTGGTACAGCGGTATCTTCGGCAAAAGCTAACGGTTTTTGACTGCCTTTTACATTGCCTAAAAGTCCCACTGATTTCTTACGCATTGCATAAATTTTTAAAATATCAGCTTTATCATTGGTTAACTGATAACCGATCACCCCATTAGTTTGCTCTTCGACACATTTATCAAGTAACTTACATAGGGACTCAACTTTATCTTTAATATCTTCTGGTGAAACCGCATTGAACTCAACCATGTTGAGGCCTTGCATATCTTTGTTTTCAACATCGGTTATTAAGTCCGATACTGAATGCCAAATAATATCTTCTCGAGCAAGATTCAGTACTTTGCTATCGACTGTTTCTACAGAAGTCGCATTTGCTGCGACTAAGAATGGCGAATGACGAAGAGCAGAATCAAAGCTATCGTATTTAATGTTGATTAATGTCTTAAATTCAGCAATTGGTGTAATGTTTAATTTTGCCTCGGTAACTATACCTAACGAACCTTCAGAACCAGTAATTAATCGGCTCATATCAAAGGTCTGTAAATCATCAGAAAAAATATGTTCTAAATCATAACCGGTTAAAAAGCGATTTAAACGTGGAAACTTTTCTAAAATAGCGTCTCGATTATCAAGGCCAATATCGATAACTGTTTTATATAATTTACCTACCGTGGTGTTTTGTTCAGCAATTACTTTAGCTTTTTCTATAGGCATAGGGGTTGTTGACATTTCAGTGCCATCAACAAGATAAGTTGTAAGACCTAAAACATGATCACTGGTCTTGCCATAAACCAAAGAGCCCTGACCTGATGCATCTGTATTTATCATTCCGCCGATTGTTGCGCGGTTACTAGTAGATAAATCGGGCGCAAAGAAAAAACCATAAGGTCGTAAAAAGTCGTTTAGTTGATCTTTTATTACACCTGTTTGTACTCTAACCCAGTTTTCTTCGACATTGATTTCTAATATTTCACGCATGTATCGTGATAAATCAACAACAATGCCAGGAGTTAGTGATTGACCATTGGTACCTGTACCACCGCCACGCGGGCCAAAAGTCAGTGATAAAAAAGGATCACGAGAGGCAATTTGCATAGCCAGTTGTATATCTTTCGCTGACTTTGGAAAGATAACACCCTGCGGTACTTGTTGATACACGCTGTTATCGGTCGATAAGCTCAAACGCGTTGAGAAACTTGCATCAGTATCGCCGTTAAAACCTTGCTTTTTAATCGTTTCTAAATAATTAGCGACTAATTCAGATGCGACTTGTTGTTGACTTATTGTTGCTATCATGACGGTGACAAATTAAGACATTTTGCAGATTATATCATGCTAGTAGCTAAGTTAAATTGAAGATTTTACAGTTTGTAACACTCTTTTTATCGATTTCGGGGGTAATACTTTTATACTGTGTATTAAAGCAGCAAATGAGATAGTCAGATGAAAAAAATTGCATTAATCAGTTTAGGTGCCTTGTGCATGTTATTGGGTTTAGTTTTTGTCATTATTCCCGGACCGTCGCTGATATTCTTTATTGCAGGACTTTTCTGTTTATCTTTTTATTATCCTAAAGCGCGTGATTATTTAACCATGTGCCAAAAGGCTCTGACTAAGTCATGTGCCTATATTGATAAAAAACTTGCTCGCTGATTTCTAATTGAGTAACAAAAATGCCAGCTAAGTGCTGGCATTTTTTATATCAGAATCTTTATTTTAATTAAATAAAGTACTTAGTCGGCTAATTTCTTAGCAAGATATAACCAAGTTTCTAATACTGTATCTGGGTTTAGAGAAACAGAATCAATGCCCTGCTCAACTAACCAAGCTGCAAAGTCTTCATGATCTGAAGGACCTTGACCACAAATACCTACGTATTTGCCTTTTGCTTTAGCTGTTTGAATAGCCATTGATAATAGTTTCTTGATTGCAGGGTTACGCTCATCAAATAGATGTGCAATTAAACCTGAATCACGGTCAAGACCTAATGTTAACTGAGTTAAGTCGTTTGAACCGATAGAGAAACCATCGAAATACTCTAAGAACTCATCTGCTAGTAAAGCGTTTGATGGTAATTCACACATCATGATTACTTTAAGACCATTTTCGCCACGTTTAAGACCGTGCTCTTCAAGTAATTCAATAACGCGTTTACCTTCTTCAAGTGTACGGACAAATGGGATCATGATTTCGATGTTAGTCATTCCCATTTCGTTGCGAACACGTTTAATTGCTTCACACTCTAACGCGAAACAGTCACGGAAATCTTCAGAGATATAACGCGCTGCACCACGGAAACCAATCATTGGGTTTTCTTCTTCCGGCTCATATTGCTGGCCGCCAACAAGGTTTGCATATTCGTTAGACTTAAAGTCAGACATACGAACGATTACACGCTCAGGTGCAAATGCACAACCTAGTGTTGCAATACCTTCCACAAGCTTAGAAATATAGAATTCAACTGGCGATTCATAACCTGCCATCATTTCTGAAATTTCAGCTTTAAGCTCATCAGATTGCGCATCAAAGTTAAGAAGTGCTTTAGGATGAACACCGATCATACGGTTGATTACGAATTCTACACGAGCAAGACCAACACCAGCATGTGGTAAACGCGCGAAGTCGAATGCACGATCTGGGTTACCCACGTTCATCATAATTTTCATTGGTAATTCTGGCATTTCATCAACACGTGAAGTAAGTACTTCGTAATCTAAAATACCTTCGTAGATATAACCTGTGTCACCTTCGGCACACGATACTGTTACATCCTGACCTGCTTTAATTAAATCAGTTGCATTACCACAACCAACAACTGCAGGAATACCTAATTCACGAGCAATGATTGCCGCGTGACAAGTACGTCCACCACGGTTTGTAACAATCGCAGCGGCACGTTTCATGATTGGCTCCCAGTCTGGGTCAGTCATGTCAGTAACTAGAATGTCGCCTTGTTGTACTTTGTCCATTTCATCAATTGAATCGAGTACGCGTACAGTACCTGAACCAATCTTGTGACCAATTGCACGGCCTTCAGCAACAACTGTGCTTGTACCATTTAATTGGAAACGCTCCATAACGTTAGCGTCTTCATTTGAACGAACAGTTTCTGGGCGTGCTTGAACAATATAAAGCTTGCCGTCGTTACCATCTTTTGCCCACTCGATGTCCATTGGACGACCGTAGTGTTTTTCAATGATCACAGCTTGCTTTGCAAGTTCTTGAACTTCAGCGTCTGTGATTGAGAATTTGTTTGATAGTGCAGAATCTACATCAACAATTTCAACTTGCTTGCCGTGTGATTCATCTGCAGAGTAAATCATTTGGATTGCTTTAGAACCAATGTTACGGCGAACTACAGCAGGTTTACCGTTAGCAAGTGTTGGTTTGTGAACATAGAATTCATCTGGGTTTACAGCACCCTGTACAACCATTTCCCCAAGACCATAGCTTGACGTTACAAATACTACATCTTCAAAGCCAGATTCAGTATCAATACTGAACATAACACCTGAAGCTGCTTTATCTGAACGAACCATGCGTTGGATACCAGCTGATAATGCAACACCACGGTGATCATAACCTTGGTGAACACGGTAAGAAATAGCGCGGTCATTAAATAGTGAGGCAAACACGTGTTTGATTGCAGTCATAACTGAATCAATACCACGTACGTTTAAAAACGTTTCTTGTTGTCCTGCAAATGAAGCGTCTGGCATGTCTTCTGCTGTTGCAGATGAGCGAACTGCAAATGATACATCTTGAGATGCGTCGCCATGTAATTGGCTGTATGCGTCGCGAATGGCTTGGTCTAGGTTAGGTTGGAATGGTGTGTCGATAATCCATTGGCGGATTTCGGCACCGACTTTAGCGAGTGTATTTACATCATCCACATCCAATGTGTCTAAAATATCGTGGATTTTTGAGTTTAAACCAGATTGCTCTAGAAACTCATTGAATGCATCAGCGGTTGTAGCGAAACCACCTGGCACTTGAACACCAGCGTTAGCTAGGTTTGAGATCATTTCACCCAGTGAAGCGTTTTTACCGCCAACACGTGGAACATCTTGCATACCAAGCTCTTGATACCAGAGAACGTATTCTTGCACGGATCTTTCTCCATAAACAAATTGTAGTACTAACTGTGAGAGTTAAGAAAGAAAACCTTCTAAAAAGGTCGTAGTCATTCTACACTGGCAACAGACCTCACGTAAACCGTGAAGCCCCTATTTTGCAGATAAAGGTAATAAAAAGGTTAAATATGAGAACTGCATTTTATATCTCTGATGGAACAGCTATCACCTCCGAAGTCTTTGGTCATGCGACCTTATCTATGTTTCCTGTGGAGTTTAATCACAAAACAATTCCTTTTGTTGAAACAGAAAAAAAAGCAAACGAAGTTAGGAACTTAATTAACTCAACAGCTCAACGAGATGGTGAGCAACCTTTGGTATTTTTCACTTTTGTGAACCATGAATTAAGTGAAATTATAAAATCGTCATGTGCGGTATGTTATGACTTTTTATCGCAATACAGTGATAAAATCGCTCAAGAACTCAATGTTGCCCCTGTACCAAAAGTACATAGAACACATTCAATGCATGAGAAAAGCTATGACTTTAGAATTGATGCGGTGAACTATGCGTTGACCAATGATGATGGCGCTAATATAAAAAATTATTCTGAGGCAGACATTATTCTTGTCGGCGTTAGCCGAAGTGGTAAAACACCGACTAGTTTATATCTAGCTTTGCAGTACGGCATAAAAGCAGCCAACTATCCACTTACAGAAGATGATTTAGAGCGTGGCACCCTTCCTGAATGTTTAAAGGCCTACAAACATAAGCTATTTGGTTTAACAATTGATCCTGTTCGCCTTGCTGATATTCGCCAACGTCGTATGGCGAACTCTAAATATGCGTCTTTAAAACAGTGTCGAATTGAAGTTCGTGAAGTAGAAATGCTTTATAAAAAACAAAAGATTCAATATTTAAATTCAACACATCATTCGGTTGAAGAAATATCTGCAAAGATTATATCTGATACAGGTCTTGAAAGACGTAAGTACTAACTTTCTTTAGTATCGGACATTAAAAAAGGCTGCAAATAGCAGCCTTTTTTGTATAACTTATAAGTTACTTACGTGCGTCTTTTAATAAATCTGCGACTAAGAAACCAAGTTCTAATACTTGGTCAGCATTTAAACGCGGGTCGCACTGTGTGCGATAACGTTGTGCTAAGTCTTCATCAGATAAACCATACGCACCACCGGTACATTCAGTTACGTGTTGGCCAGTCATTTCAAGGTGAACACCGCCTGGGTATGAACCCTCAGCTTTATGAACTGCGAAGAACTGGCTAATTTCACGAAGGATATTATTAAAGCTTCTTGTTTTGTAGCCTGAGCTCGCTTTTTCTGTATTACCATGCATTGGATCAGAGCTCCAAATTACTTTACGGCCTTCTTGTTGTACTTTGCGTACCAGTGCCGGCAGTTTCTCTGGAAGTACATCAGCACCCATTCTGGTAATTAATGTTAAGCGCCCAGGAATGTTATCTGGGTTAACGGCATCTATAAGTTTAATTAGCTCGTCTGGGTCCATACCAGGGCCAACTTTCACACCGATTGGGTTTTTAATACCTTTAAAGAACTCGATATGTGCGTGATCTAACTGACGTGTACGCTCACCAATCCAAACAAAGTGTGCAGAACAATCGTACCAGTCACCTGATAGATGGTCACGACGTGTTAATGCTTCTTCGTAGCCTAATAATAATGCTTCGTGTGATGTAAATAAGTCTGTTTCTTTTAAGCTTGGTGCAACTGTTGAGTCGATACCGCACACTTCCATAAATTCAAGGGCATCTTGAATTCTGTCTGCTAACTGTTGGTATTTCTCTTTAAGTGGATTTGCAGCAACAAAACCCATGTTCCAACGGTTTACTTGATGTAAATCAGCTAATCCACCTTGGGCAAATGCACGTAATAAATTTAACGTTGCTGCACTGTGATGGTACGCCGTCATTAAGCGCTGTGGATCTGGAATACGCGCTTGCTCTGTAAATTCAAAGTTATTGATGATATCACCACGGTATGAAGGCAATGAAACACCGTCAATCGTTTCGTAATCTGATGAGCGTGGCTTAGCATACTGACCAGCCATACGTGCAATTTTAACAACAGGGCATTTACCACCATAAGTTAAAACGACGGCCATTTGTAAAAGTGTTTTAAAAGTGTCGCGGATATTCGCTGCGTTAAAGTCACTGAATGACTCCGCACAATCACCACCTTGTAATAAGAAGGCTCTGCCCTCACATACAGCTTCTAGTTGTTTATATAAGCTACGCGTCTCTTCAGCAAAAACTAAAGGTGGTGCACTTTTTAATTGCCCCTCAACTGATTTTAGGGCTTCTTGATCTGGGTACTCTGGCTGCTGAAGTATCGGCAGTTTTCTCCAGCTGTCTGGGTTCCACGATTGCATGTTCTTTCCTCATTCCTAACATAGACCGTTAACGAAAACTAACTTATTGCAGGTACTAAGTTCAAGGACAATATTCAGCTATTTGTAATTATTTAGTTATTTGATAAATACTTTAGCTATGAATAATTAAAAAATAACGATTTAAACATTATAGAACAGTAAGTTACCTGCTGTGTATAGCGAACTTCTATTACAGAATATATAAGAACACATCTTACTAGTAGATAGCACTAGTGTAACCTCAGCTTTACGCTAGTTAAAAACACTTTTTTATCACTAAGTTGAAATAATAAAAATACATGCTAAGCACTACAAATAAGGAACACATCATACTTTATTAAAAGAGAATGTAAGGTCAACGTCTGAGTGAAATAAATATTTAAAAGGTCAAGTGATAAGGTTAAACTTAGGGAATCTATATGTAAGATGTGTTCCTATGAGTACTAAACTTGAAATTCGCAGTCAGTTTGATTTAGTTAATGAGTTAACCCACCTATTTTGTGATGAATTAAAACAGCTTGATTTTCATAAAGCGTCATATTATCAATTACCTGATATTGATATAAACGATGAGAAAAAAGTCCCTTCGGCAATACCTGTCATAAAAGTTGAAGGTGCTGATGCACAAAAACAAATCATTAATTCGTTTGGTGATTTTTATAAAAAGACGGGCTTAAGTAGTCGAGTACTTAAAAGACATCCTGGCTTATTAGTGCTTAAAGATGTTGATAAACAAAATATTACAGCCAGAATCAATCAAATAAATAAAGCCAAAGCTGATTTTAAAAATTGTGTGTTGGCTATCGATAATAATGATGCACGCTTTGAAGCTGTTCATAATGCTGTGCCAAACTTAATTACTTTAGCTGCCTATCGTAAAATTCACTATGAAACAGAGTCCCCCTACTCTGTTCGTTTTACTTGGATGCACAAACATGCAACTAAAACACTAACGAAAAAAATGGCACTCGCTATGTTAGAAAAGTCTGCAAGTTATTCAAATCCAAGAATGATCGATCAACATTCTTGGCAAGCACTTGTTGCACAAGAACAAAGTCGTGTTGCAAGTTTAGGTGATAAAGAGAAATTACGAATTCGTAGACCAACAAGGGTAAGCCCACAAGTTAATGTGAGATACACGGCTCAGAACAGATATCATGTTAGTGCTGCTCTACCATTTATATTGATAAACCCTGAACCCGATGTAAAGCTTGGTACGTTATCTGATTATCAAAAACCACAAAGCCACCCTCGTAAAAGAGAATATGATTTCTTAGTTGATAGACTTTACTTAGAACAAGTAACAGATTGATTATGTTAAAAAGGCCACTTATGTGGCCTTTTGTTTGTAGTTGTATTAAAAAAATTAGTCTTCTACTATTTCTTCAATTTTATCTTCATCAATTAAAACAGCATTCTCAACAATGCGTTTGCCACCTTGTATTTCGATTCGTTTATTATGCTTATTTAGTGTAAGAATCTCATCACAAAATTGGTCAGACGGATGCATCTCGTAAGTGTAATCAATAATATTACCTGTTTTATCATCTTTAACGTTGGTAATGTTATATTCTGAAATTGCACCTTTCTCGATCAAATCTTTCATTGTTGTCGTCATATCACGACGCAATGCTTTCAATTTGTTTTCTGTTATTTCATCTGTCGAGTAGATTGAGCCGTACTTTTCCATAATTGATAAAAGTCGAAAATGGTAGGTTTTACCCGGTGCAGCATAACGCCATAAATGATACAAACGCAGCATCATCCAACGTGATAAACCACGCTTTAATTCTTGTGCACTATTAAAGTAATAACCTTTATATTCAAGATTATCGATCATGTTATGTACGAACGCATTTAAACATGCAACACATTTTACGTTACCACCTTGACCTTTCTTGCCACTAAAGTGCAGTGACGATAAAAAGTTCATATTCGATTCGTAAAATGAATCATCAATATCAGAATTGCGGGTGTCGGTTGCTGAGTATCTAAATGAAAGTTTAGAACCTTGTAATGCTTCTAAGGATTCTTTAATTTGAGGATATGGCATCGACTGGCCAACAGCTTTCAGCTCTTGCGCCAATTCATTCATTGAAAAAACAACCGCGTATTGAATACCCGATTTAAAATTAATTTTTACAATTTTACCTTTAGAAGCTAAACGGATCAGAGCTCGCTCGACTTTTTCTTCTCGGTCAGATGGCCAAACAAGATATTCAACATCTTCACCATCTTTACGAGTGCTTACTACCGCAGGTGTAATTTTTATTTCGCCATCATAAAGAATGCCGTCTACTTTTTCAGAGATTCTGCGTGTAACGATTGTTTTCTTTGGTGCTTCTTCAACCGGAAGCTTTTTATGACCAGAACGGACAAAACGTCCCCATAAATCATAATGATTAAATGTATTTGAGTAAGCTCTCAAACCATGAGCAGCATTTTCAATTGAAACGCGCACATCTTTGTTGTCTGTAAATAGTGCTAGACTTTCATTATCTATTGCACTTTCCACCCCGTGGATCTGCCCGCGTAATGTGTCGGGTAAGTTATCTACCGAGATGTTGACCTTTCGGCTCATTGTTCTTATTTCCAATTTTTCTTCGACAGTTAATAACAACACATAAAACTTAAAAAGTTAAATGTTTAAGTTAGTAAAAACTTGATCCGATCTCAATTAATTTCTTAGGATCAGATTTATACTAACTCTCTCGTAATTGCTAATTTTCAGATCAGATTTTTACTAAGTCATAGTTCATAGGTGGCGATTTTACTAACTCAGTTCAATTTATGTCCGGTGAATCTACTTTTTAAGGCTTATTTACACGACATAAATCTCTATTTTTTAAATCGCATGTGGATAAACCAAGTTTAAGTTAGCATAGATCTGATCTGTACCAACTATAGATCAGATCCGTACTAACTAAATGCTTAAATTTACCTGGGTACCAGTGTATAACTTTCTAATTTAGTTAGTAAAATTTTGATCTACACAGACATAATTGTGAGTAATTTAGTGATTAAGCTGTGCATAACTAAAAAGCCCATTTTTTACTTAGTAATAAGCTGATCTGTGAGTAATAAGAGATCTGATCTTAACCAAGTAAAACTATGATCTGCTATTTTATAAAATATTCAATCAAATCAGCTAGATATTACACTATTTTAGCATCTTAACCTTATATACCTATATATTTAACCGATATTAAACTTACTTATTTATACTTAGCATAAGTAAAGTTACAAATTTTTATTAAATGTCTTATTAATAAAAGGCATGTCGCCTTAAATACTTGTTTACAGCAATTTGAATGGACATTATACTTAAAGCATAACTTTGAGGAAGAAAGTATGTCTATCAATAATAATGCGCTAGCCACTTATAGGTTACTAAAAGCGACAGCAGAAGTTGCTGAAAAATCGCTAGAAGGACGTATTCAACATTACCGTGCCCATCTTAAGTCTGAAGAAAAAGAACTTCGCACTTACACTCAAAAAGCCGCTGCTGATCTACTAGGTTGTAATAATCGCACCCTTAAAAGACGCCATGACAATGGTGACTTTGATGAATTGAACATCAAACGTGGCGCAAATGGTCACTATGCTTATACGTTAGTCAATATTTTTGCTATGGCAGATATCATGGATATCAAGCCAGATCACCGAAATCTAGATGATAAATTACAAGTTATTGTTATTAATTCACTAAAGGGTGGATGTGGTAAAACAACTAGTATGGTTAATATAGCCGCAGCTCTGGCTACCACCAATATTAAACGTTATCGCATTGGTATCATTGACCTTGACCCACAAGGTTCATCTTCAAGCTTTTTCCCACCAAGTGAACCTGATCCAATCACTGTAGGTGACTTAATGCGTGATTGTATTGAACTTGAAGATAATGAAACGTGGGATGAATTAGTTACAAGTGCATTTCTACCTACTCATATTCCTAATATCCGTATCTTACCTTCAGGTATGGATGACTTTTATTTTGAGCATGAAACAGCCACTTTACTAAAAGACAGCTCAAGCTACGATAAAACACGTCATTACCACAAGTTATTAGAGAAAGTTATTGAGCCAGTAAAAGATCAATTTGATATCATTCTAATTGACACCGCTCCTTCTCTTAACTTTATGTTTTATAATGCATTAATGGCTTCTACATCAATGCTTATTCCTGTTCATCCAGAAGCAGTAGACTTTGATGCCAACAATAAATATTTAAAACGATTAGGTGAGATATACCATACAGTTGCAGCCCTTGGTCACGAGGGATGGGATTTTATGCAGTTCTTAGTTACTAACTATGTGAAAGGCAATCACTCACAGCGTGATATCGTAAAAGATGTACGTAGTGCCTTCGGTCGTCAAGTAATGAGTTACCCTATAAATCATAGTTCTGCTATAACAGCCAGCTCATCATCATTTAATACCATTTTTGATCAAAAGACTTCTGACAGCTTAGCAAGTCGCGAGTCACTATTACGTGCTCAAGAAAATATCAAAGATGTGGTTGATGAACTTGAAATGTTGATCAGATCTAACTGGCAATCAACTCAATCAACACTAAATACAGCTAAGTAAGGTTAATAATAAAGATGGCTAAAAAACGTAAAAATGATACCAGCTTAGATCCTTTTTCAACCTCTATTGAAAGCAGCAGTTTAGATGCATTGCTTGAAAAAGCATCTGCTGGTGATGTTATCAGTATGCCTGCTCCTAGTGATCCTACCCGTCAAATCACGTTGGTATGTAAAGTGATCCCTAGCTCTGAAATTGAAGCTAAAACAAAGGTATACGGTAAAAACCGCCGAGTACAATCACTTCTAAACGAAAAGTCAGTTGCCGATATTCTACCTGCAATTGCTGAAGACGGTCGTAACCAGCACCCTGCCCTATGTTGGGATAAAGGTGACGAAATGCTTGTATTAGCAGGCTCACGTCGTCGTAAAGCCTGTATTTTAAGTAATTCTGATTACTTAGTATTAAGCTCTGCCGACTTTACAGATCAAGATGCAAAAATTCTTGCCGTTTCTTCAGATCAATACATTGCCCCGAGTTTATGGGAGCTTGGTCAAGCATATCAACAGACCCGTGATGAGCTTATTGCTGAAGGTAAAAAAGGCTCTTATCGTGAAATTGCTGCTATTGAAGGCGTGTCTCACACTGCAATTGCTGATGCAATCAAAGCTTATGAGAATCTTCCAGCAACAGTTTTAAGCCTTTACCCTACTGCAAATCACGTAGGTCGTGAGGTCGCTAAAAAGCTCATAGCAGCTAAAGAGCGAGACGAGCAAGCGTTTACTCAGCTTGTTGACGAAATCAGTTCTGATGCTGAGCTTGTGGCTATTAGCAGTGATGACAAACGCGCTTTAGCTATCACTAAACGTTTAACGGCAGAGCCAGTATCGGCCAGTCGCCGTGAAGCAATACTTGATAGTGAATTTGTTGTTGTACAGCGCAACATTAAAAGCGGTGATCTATCTGTGAAAATAGATAATAAAGTTATGACTGACAAACGCTTAGAGCAATTAACAAAGCTATTAAATAGCTTTAATTAGTTAGTAAAATAAAGATCTATCACGCTTTTTATGTTAGTAAAAGCGTGATCTGTTCTCCTATCTAGTTAGTAAAATAATGATCTCATTTGGCAATAATCATAAGATCCCACCCTCTCAGATCACTATTTTACTAACTTATAACCCCTTTACAGCTCTTTTTTGGTTTTCCTTTCATATCTTAGTAAAAAAGTGATCTGTAAAGCCCCTTCGTTGTTTATAAGTTGTTCATAAATTGTGCGATTGCTGTTTGTTAAATCAGCTTTTTGTGTTTTAAGTCGATTTGCTGTTTTATAAAACACTTTTTTACCAACTTATCAGCTCCAACCAGTCCAAAATGGCTTATTAGTGCTTTAGCTCATCGCCGATAGATCATATACTGGCAGAATTATTTTTTGTTTTTACTGCCAAAAACTTTATGTCTGCTAACTTATCCAAAAATGACTTATTAGCTATCTTTGAGGAAATCAAACAAGAACAAGAAACCCAGTTTCCTCTTTCTGAACGATTCATCAAACAGCTATTTAAGCCGCATGTGTTAAGTAAAGCTAAAGAGTATCATCAGAACGGTCAAATCAACTGGTTAGAACACAATAGTGATTTTAGTGTTATAGATGCATCTATGTTTGGTAATGAAGGAAATACATTTACCCAGCATATCGAGATCAGTAAATTACCAACTGGTTTTTCGGTCGATTCACACTGTACATGTGGTTCAAAAACAAAATGCCGCCACATCGCTGCAGTTTTACTTAAGTTAAAAATTGAACATTCAGGCAACTATGGCGAAGATTATATTATTAATGATTGGTTTAGTGAGCTTAAAACATTAAAGCAAGCATCGAATGATACAGCCAAACAAGTTCTACTTTTTGTTTTAGATGTTGAAAAATCGGTTGTAACATTAACGCCTAAAATAGCTAATTACGATCCCGAGCATAACTATACCCTTGGCCGCAATCTTACTGAACAACAATTAAATAGCTTTGTTACACCAACAGATTTACTAGAGTCTGATTTTCGACTTTATAGTTGGATCCGCTCGCAAAATGCCCTTGGTAAGTTAGAGCTTAAAGGTCAATGGGGGTTTGCGGCCCTGCAACAACTTATTGCCACACAGCGTCTATTCTTAGGTCGTTCTCGCCAAGCTATTAAAGCAGATACCATGCAAGCTCTAGAGTTTGATTGGAAACAAAATAAAGATCTAACCTCATTGAGTATGACACTCGCAGGTCAAGATAATTGGTTATTATTAAAAACAACACCGCCTACTTATCTTGACCCTGACAAGCTAAAAGTTGGTCGCATCAGAACACCTTTAACTGCTGATGAAATTGCCTTACTAGCAAATATGCCTGCAATACATAGTGAAAACTTTGATCGAGTCTATCAGCAGCTAAGTGATAATTTTGGTGAAGGGGTAATCCCTCATGCGTACAAAGAGAATAAAATTTGTAATGCGCGTAGTGTTTTTCCTGTCATTAGCTTAAATAATGATGAAGGAACTATTCGGTTATCACTTAAGTTTAATTACCAACGTTCTTTGTATGATTTAAGCCAAGCTCCTGCAGAGATTATTAATCAATCATTCGAGAATACCGTTGTAAATGAATTAATTAACCTTGGTTTTGAGCTTTGTAAAGGGGCTTTACAAACTGATTTTATATTTAATAAACAATCAGTTATACATGAACACTGGTTAAAGTTTGAAATTATTCCAAACTTGTCAAAACGCGGTTGGAAAATTAACGACGATCTAAATGTAGGTAAAGCTTTAAAACAACTTTCACTTCAAGTACAGCGCGGCAAAGGTCACCAAATAGTTAGTAAAATAGTGATCTCTGGTGTTAAAACACAGCAGCTTTTCACTACTGATGATAAAAACTTTCAATCGCTTAACAGGCAAAGTGAGCAGTTCTTCTATTTTAATGTAGGCAAGCGTTTCGCTGTTATTAATAAAGCTGCCATAGCGCAACTAAATGAATACCGTGAACGTTTTGAACACATAAAAACACGTGATGAAATTTTAATGCCGCTGTCATTTTTACCACAATTAATAGAGCAGACAGCCATTAAAGTGAATATTGTTGATGATACGCTTGATGCCTATTTAGCGGAATTAAGTCATTCGCAACAGTTAATTAAAAAGTCCGATATTCAAGGCTTAAACCAGGGTGTGCAATTGCGTGAGTATCAACAACATGGTGTTGATTGGCTTAACTTTTTAAAACGTCACCAGCTTGGTGGTATTTTAGCTGATGACATGGGGCTAGGAAAAACCCTTCAAGTTATTGCCTTTTTGGCAAACGCAAAGCAATTACCTCAGGCAGGACCAACTTTAATTATTTGCCCTACCAGTTTGGTTGGAAACTGGCAAAGTGAAATTAATAAGTTTGCGAGTAACTTAAAAATTACTACCGTGTTTGGTGCTGCTCGTAGCGAGCAATTGCAGCAGTTATCACAGGCAGATTGTATTTTAACGACCTACCCTTTACTTAAACGTGATATCGCTTTTTATTCACCGCTGTATTTTGAAAATATTATTCTTGATGAAGCGCAATACATTAAAAATGATGCTGCGCAGGTTTCGCGCTTAGTTAAACGGCTTAATGCTGACTTTAAGTTATGTTTAAGTGGCACACCTATCGAAAACAACCTCTTTGAGCTTAAGTCCTTACTTGATTTTGCCATGCCTTCTTTACTTGGCTCACAAGCTCATTACAAAGATTATTTCCAGACGCCGATTGAGCGTGATAACGATGTACAGCGTGCTGATGAATTGAAGTCTTTGATCATGCCATTCATCTTACGCCGCACTAAAGCACAGGTTACTCAAGAGCTACCAGAAAAAACTGAGCTAATTAAAGAATTTGAGTTTGAGGCAAAACAAAAAGAACTCTATACAGGAATTACAGAATCTCTTGAGCAAAAGCTTGTCGATTTATTTGCTCAGCAAGGTGTGCAAAAGAGTAAACTTGCGTTTTTAGATGCGTTATTAAAATTACGGCAGATTTGTTGTCATCCAAAACTGATTGATCCAAGCTCTCAAGCTGGCAGCGCCAAGCTTGATTGGTTGTCTAAGCATTTACCAATTATGCTCAGTGAAGGTCGTAAGGTGATTATATTTAGTCAATTTACCATGGCGCTTGATGTCATTGCTGAGCGATTAAATGAATTAGGCATCAGTTTTAGTATGCTTACCGGGCAAACAAGACACCGGGACCGTGTTATCGAAGAGTTTACTCAAGGTGATACATCCGTATTCTTAATTAGTCTTAAAGCCGGTGGTACAGGGCTAAACCTAACTCAAGCCGATACTGTGATTCATTTTGATCCTTGGTGGAACCCTGCTGTTGAGAAACAAGCGACAGATCGTGCCTACCGTATTGGTCAAACTAACCCTGTGTTTGTTTATAAATTAATTATGGCTAACTCAATTGAACAAAAAGTATTTAAAATGCAGCAGCATAAGCAAGCCCTTGTTGATGCATTATTTACCGAAAAATCAATGAGTTTTACTCAGTTTGATGAAGAGCAAATGCTTGCTCTGATAAAAAATTAAATTTTTTTAAAGTTTTTTTGAACTAATCAAATTTTGGGGCGTCTATTATTATGCTTGTTGTTAAATTGCAGTTTACATAAGCATTATGTTGATTTCCCATTTGGTTACTAAATTTTAGTAATGTTAGAGCCAGCTCACCTTGAGCTGGCTTTTTTTATGCCTGCTCCCCTACTCTGCCGAGTACTAATTCGTTATGATGATGTGTCTTCAAGTTATTGAGTTTTCGTTATGATTACAGAGCTAATTGCACAGATTAATTGGCAAAGTGTGGTACTTGGTGGTGCTGTAGGTGCAGTTGCAAGTGGTGTTATTTTTGCCTTGCAAAAAAGTCGCTTAAAAAATCAGTTAACCGAGCTGCAAAATAGCTATCAAATCCAGCAAAGCAATTTAGAGCAAAAGCAGCTGCAACTGCAAGAAAGCCAACTTTCGCATTCACAGTTACAGCAAGATTACGCTGAACAGCGTGATGAATCGCAACATTTTAAAACCCGTTTTGTAGAACAAGAAAAACAAGCGCAACAATACAACCAATTTTGGCGTAGAGTTGAAGCCGAACTCACTGAAACTAAAGCGGCTCTTAATCAGCGAGATGTTGAATTAAGTACCTTACGCAGTACGATAGAGCAAAAAGAGCTGCACTTTAAAGAGCAGCTTAGTCATATCAAAGAGAGCAAAGAGCAACTCAAAAAAGAGTTTGAAAACCTCGCTAACCAAATCCTTGAAGAGAAGTCTCAGCGTTTTAAAACTCTAAACCAAGAAAGCATCGAACAACTATTAAAACCGGTTCAGGGTGAGCTAAAAGGCTTTCGCGATAAGATGGAATTGATCCACGTTGAAGATCTTAAACAACGTGCAGCACTAAAAACTGAGTTATTGCATTTACAGGCTAAAAGCCAAGCTATTACTGAGCAAGCAGATAGGCTGAGCACTGCATTACAAGGACAAAAGAAAACCCAAGGTAATTGGGGAGAGTTAATGCTTGAAAATGTACTCGACAGCGCTGGGCTGCGTGCAGGTGTAGATTATCAACGTGAAGTGTCGTTTAACACTGAAGATGGTCGTCTACGCCCAGATGTTGTGGTGTATTTACCCCAGCAACGCCATTTAGTTATTGATGCTAAAACCTCTTTAAACGCTTATACACGCTATGTAAACGCCGATACTGAGCTTGAAGCACAGCAAGCGCTTAAAGAGCATGTAGCGGCGGTGCAATCACGTATTAACGAGTTAGCAAGCAAAGCCTACGATAGGCTACCCGGTATTAACTCACCTGAAGTGGTGATCATGTTTGTACCGATAGAGTCGGCTTTTGTTGAAGCACTTAAATACCAAAGTGATATTTATCAGCAGGCTATCGAAAAAAATATCTTAGTTGCAACACCAACGACGTTATTAACCAGTTTGAACATCGTAAAACAACTGTGGCGTTTTGAAGAGCAAACTAAATACTCAAAAGAGCTAGCCGCCCGAGCAGAGCGTTTTTACAACAAGCTCAATGGTTTTCTAACCAGTATGGAAGGGGTTGGTAAGCAATTAGACCGCGCCAAAGAAAGCTACGATAAAGCGTTTTCTCAGCTGTACCGTGGTAAAGGAAACTTAATTAAGCAAGCTTCTGAGTTCAAAGAATTAGGGGTTTCTGTTCAAAAAGAATTACCCGCGGAAAGTGTTGAAAAAGCCCAATTAGAGTTAGATTAAATGGGATACAAAAAAGCCAACATGATGTTGGCTTTTTTGTTATACCAATTCGCTCAATTAAGCGGATTAATGGAATGGACTCTCTCCACTCCCCAACGGCGTCATAATGCGCCATAGTAGTTTGGGGTAAGTTTTAGCTTAA
>NZ_CAMZMY010000017.1:0-112302 GCF_947311895.1 Pseudoalteromonas sp. PAR1
AAAGCCGAATATATGGCAGCAATGAACTTTGAAATTCTATCAATTACTGTCTTGCAATCGGAGATAGTCCATATATGGTATTATTATTTTTTGAGGAATTTATGGATATTAATTTAATCAGTATATTTGTTTCGGTTGCAGCTGCACACTTTCTTGCATTGCTAAGTCCTGGGCCTGATTTTGTTTTGGTTGTTAAAAGTGCATTAAAAGGCAATCAAAAGAATGCGATTGGCGTAGCACTTGGGATCGCAACAGCTAATGCAGTGTATATTACCTTATGCTTAATTGGAGTTGGCGCCATATTATCCACCTCAATTGGTTTGATGGTAACGCTCAAAGTTATTGGTGGCTTATTTTTGATGTATATAGCCTATCACGCCTTAAAAGCCCCTAAAAATGCCTATGCTAATTTCTCCACAAATACCAAGGCATCCACTGAATTTTCATTATCATGCTTTTGCAAAGAGTTTGTAACTGGGTTTCTCTCAGGTATTTTAAACCCTAAAAACTTATTATTTTATTTAAGCTTGTTTACTGTTGCACTAACCCCTGAGGTCAGCATTAGCTTTAAAGTGCTTTTAGGAGTATGGATGACATTAGTCGTCTTTTTTTGGGATGTGGCAATTATTTATATGTTGTCAAAAACGACTATCAGACAAAAATTCATTAGAGCCGCATTTTATATTGATAAAGTAACAGGTGTCGTTCTCGGTGCGATAGGGTTTAACATTCTAAAATCAGTTTGGTCAAAACAGCCGTAAATACTACTGCATAGTAAGGTGCTGTTTATAACGCGGTGTTGTAAAACAGCACCGATTTATTTAAATCAGCTTTTTTAATTGCTTACTGTAGGTTCGACTTACTTTTAAGGTTTTACCTGTAGTTAAGGTTGCCATGTACTCTGAGTTGCGCAATGGCTCAAGCTGTCTTACATAGGCTAAGTTAACAATTGTCGACTTATGGATCCGCAAGAATGCCTCAGGCAGCATATTACTTTCGAGTTCCTTTAATCTTGCTCGCATAACATGGGTATCGGTCGCAGTGTGCACACACATATAATCGCCAGCCGCATCAATCCAAAGAATATCGGTGAATGAAATTATTTGAATCGGGTTTTTAGCATCCCGGATAACCAAGTGATCACTGTCAAAATTATAATCAGACTGATTAGCAGAGTGTTTGTTTTGCTCAGACTTGCTACTCACTTCTTGTTGTAGCGCTATCAACTCACTTTTTTGAAATAGCTTTACTTTACTTATAACTCTTTCAATAGCTTCAGCAAGTCTATCTAGTTTTACCGGTTTTAATAAATAATCGATGGCTCTAACTTCAAAAGCTTGGACCGCATGTTGATGAAATGCTGTGACAAAGATGACCGCAGGACATGCCTCAGGTTGAAAATGCTTTATCAATTCAAAACCTGATTTAGAGGGCATTTCAATGTCTAAGAAAATTAAATCTATTTCTTTGTTATTTATCAGCTCAATTGCATCGTCAACACTGCATGCACTACCAACAATATTAATTTCAGGAAAATGTTCGAGTCGAATACGTAAACCTTCGACGGCGCTGTATTCATCATCAACCAGTATCGTGTTTAGTTTTATCATTTATTATGACCACTCATAGGTAATGTTATACATACCCAAGCGCCACCTTCGCTTAAGTTACCCTTTTCTATACGGTGTGACTTTCCATACATTAGCTTTAAACGTTGCTCACAATTAGCTAACCCAATACCTCTTTTGTTGGTACTTTCCTCACCAAATCCCTTACCAGTATCAGACACTTTTATATTTAAATAACTCTTCGTTTTTTCTATTGCAATGGTGATACACATTTTCTGGTTTGAACACATGCCATGCTTTAAAGCATTTTCGACAAGGGGTTGAATCAACATAGAGGGGATCAACAACTCGTTGCAACCATCGGCAACAGAAATATCAACAACAAGCTTATCAGTAAATCGACACTTTTCTATATCCAAATAATTGCTAAGAATGCCAATTTCTTCCTTAATTGTTACCTTCTCAAGTGGATCTGTATATAAGCTGTGGCGCAATAGATCACACAGTTTTTCGAGCATTTTGACAGCTTCTAAACTTTCTTTCTTCAAAATCAATGTACAAATCGCATTTATACTATTGAACATAAAATGGGGATTAAGCTGATAACGCAGCATTTTTAATTGTGACTCTTTTGCTAGGTGTGTGGCTTCAGCTGCTTTTTGCGTTTGCTCTAAGTTATCTAAATAAATCTTGATCCCATAATAAAACGCGGCCCATGTTGAAAGCACTGTTAATGACGCCGACGTCCATGTACCAAAGTCAAACCACGTCATTGGTTGCCAAAAGTTTCCATAAAACCACTGCAGCGTAATCCACTTTATTTGTGTCCAAATTAACGTCGCAGTTATAACAACGACAACATGAAGCGCAATCTTCAGTTTTAGCTCAATAAAATTGATATAGGAGAATACTTTTCGCAGGAACAGGGTAATTAAAAAGCCGCAGATTGTATCAATAATCAGATGCGGGATATGGATAGTCCAAGGCTCATCACTTGGTACTTTAATCATTAATTCGGTTAGCATTGCGTAAACAACCCAACCACATATCTGAAACAGCCAAAATAAGTGGCTGCGGGGGTTACTAGTATTCAAATTATTCAATCCATAAGGTAAAGCTGATGGGCATTACTTGCTCATCAGCTTTACTAAGATTTAGTCAGAGCATGAGAGTAAATAAGCATCTGCATTTGGTTTACTAGTCAGTGCTATATCAGCAACAGCTAAGCTGGCAGCATTTGCCGAAACGTTTAGCACCTCTGTCACCTTGGTTATAGTATTTAACGCAGATGGACAATTTAACGGTATCGCTAACGTATGCCATTTCTTATCATTCATCAAGGCTTCTATTGATTCAAACTTAATGTTACGCATGCAATGGTTATTGTTACACATTAATTGTATTTGAGTCGCTTTACTTGGCGCTGTGTTAACTCTCATTTTAAGTTCAAGAATAGCTGACTTACTTGCATCACTGAGCACTTCAGGCTGTTGATAGCTTAAGCTCAAAGTAGCTTTCTTTGCGCCTGCTCGCCAAATGAATTGTCTTGCATCTTCCTGATAAGACAAGTTAACTGATTGCATTAACAAACTAGCACCATCACCACTGGTTGCAGATGAACCTGTTGTTTCGATGGCAGCGGTATTTGCGTCTTTTAAGCGCCAAACTAAGTTCTCTGCTAAGCCTCTAACAAACAGTGGCTTTGCGTCTTCATTAGCTTGCTTTTTAGGTGATGTTTTTTCACTCAATAAAGGCACATTAACCGTGTCTTGGTAGGTTAATCCGTAGTCGTAAGCAAACAATGGATCATAGTTTTCATCACCTAAGTTTAATGTGTATTGCGTGTCATACTTTGGCCATGAAAAGCTCAACTTACCTGAAAAATCATGTTGAATGTTGCCTTTCTTATCGGTCAATAAAACATCTGCTACGCCCTCGCCTTCTGAGCCAGGTAACCATGCAGCAACAAATGCATCAGATGCATTGAGTTCTTTATTTATCCAAAGTGGTCTACCGCTCAAAAATACAGTAACAACCGCAATGCCGTCTGCTTTTAACTTTTTCAATAATGCTAGATCTGCTTTTGTTTTATGCTGATATTCAAGATATTCGATATCACCAAACCACTCTGCATAAGGTTCTTCGCCAATAACAACAATTGCTACATCAGGTTTGACCGAGTAGTTTCCGGCTTCGTTTAGTTCAATTTGCCCACCGGCATTTTCAACTTGCTTCTTTAAGCCAGCAAAAATTGACGTCGCATTTGGAAAATCGTCATTGGTGTTGTCTGTGCCTTGCCACGAAACACTCCATCCACCTGCTTGCTTTGCAATACTATCGGCACCATCACCAGCAACCAGTATCTTGCTTGTTGCTTTAATTGGCAGTATTTTGTCATTATTTTTCAATAATACTAATGATTTACGAACAGCTTCTCTAGCAAGCTCACGGTGCTCAGCAGCACCTAACCATTCAGGATGCTGAGATTCAGATCGGCTTGATGGTTTACCTCTTGAGAATAAGCCCCATCTGATCTTCGCTCTTAAAAAACGTCGAACAGCATCATTAATTCTTTCTTCAGAAATAGTACCCTCTTTCACTTGCGCAACCGTGTTGTGATAAAAGGCTTCAAAGTGCTCTGGAACCATAATAACATCAACACCTGCATTGATAGCTGCAGCACATTGCTCTAAATCACAACCCTCAACAAATTTGTGAGCATTCCAGTCACTGACAACAAAGCCATCAAAGCCCATTTGCTTTTTAAGTACCTCTGTTAGCAAGTATTTATCACCGTGCACACGTTGACCGTTCCAGCTATTAAAAGATGCCATAACAGACTGAACACCTTCATTTATTGCTGAAAAATAGCCTGGACTATGAATATCTCTCAAACCTTTTTCATCAATAATAGTGTTGCCACGGTCTATACCACGTTCAGTTCCACCATCACCAACAAAGTGCTTTGCTGTTGCAATACGATTTGTTCCTGTTAAGAAATCATTGTTGATGCTTCCCTGAATACCTACAACCATTTCGCCTGCGTAATCTTTAACTAAATCAGGGTTCTCAGAATAACTCTCATATGTTCTGCCCCACCGATCGTCTCTGACCACTGCGACAGTAGGCGCAAAACTCCATTCTATTCCGGTTGCAGCAACTTCTTTTGCTGTCGCTTGACCAATGCGTTTAATTAGCTCTTTATCTCTGGTTGCACCTAAACCTATGTTATGTGGAAATAACGTAGCTCCATAAACATTGCTATGTCCATGCATTGCATCTGTGCCCCAAACCGTCGGAATTGCGCTTCCATCTATCGATGCATCTACTGATGCCTGATACATCTCATCGGCATATTGAAGCCACTGTTTCATCGAGGCACGTTTATTACCATAAGGCGCGGTGTTACCACCATTTAAGTACGATCCAAAGCCATACTTGCGCATCTGTTCGACACTTAAATAGCCTATTTCAGGTTGAACCATTTGTGCTACTTTTTGCTCAATTGTCATTCCTTCAATGAGCTCATCAATTTGCTTCTCAACAGCAGGGTCTTGTTTGAGTTTAGTGTTTACATCAGGCCAGTTTACCTGTTCGCTGTCGATGGCATGTGAAAGATGACTATAAACAAGCCCAATAAGAACCAATGGGCTTAATAATAATGGTGGAAATTTAAATCTAGACATTTAAAACCTATAATACAACACGTTGAAAAATAAATAGTTAGTTAGGTATGTATTCAATAAAATCATAATATACCCAAGATGAAGCACCATAATATTGCCCAGGAAAGTAATTGGCTTCTTGTGAGTTATCGCCGTGCCAGTGATTAATCATAATTTTGGTGTTATCAACAGGCCAAGCGTATGCAGGTATCTCATTATTTGCCAGCACACCATCACCATTATCTTTATAAACGGTACGAATAGTTTGCTCTTGGCCATTGGCATCATACAGATACCAACGAATAACACTGCTAGACCAATCAAAGCCTATCATGAGCAGATTTTCACGGTAATCAAGCCCAAATTGGCTTAAATCGATGTCTTGTTCCCAGCTTTGATATAAACCACCTTGCGGTTGATAGATAATATTTGTATGTACAACATTACCAAGTGAGGGCAGCAATTCAATGTCTATTTCTTGCCATGCTCGACCTGGACTATCCCACCATGAGGTATAAGTGAATATCGATGAAACCGTACCAGCAACATTGCCTGACTTTAATCGACCTTGTACCTTACCATAACTATAAAACTGATTGCTCTGTAATTCTGAGCATGTGCCTTGCGATAAGGTTAGTGTTAAGCCATGCTCGCTGGGGCTTTGCATATTAGGCTCAAAGGAGCACCCAAATGGCGTGCCATTGTCACCTTGTCGTGCAGTCCAAATACTCGTGTTGTATCCCCAAGAAAAGTTATCTTTGAAGTAGTTTGCACTTAAACTAGGGGATAAAAAAGCAACACATAAAGTTGCTAGAGGTAGCCATAATTTTTTCATTTTTTTGCCTCTTAATCTGGTTAGCTCTCATATTGCTGAGCAATATGAGAGCGCTTAATCGTAAGGTTAAAATGAGAAACCGGCTCTAACACCATAGTATCTCGGCATGCCAAAACTACCTTTTGGTACACCTTTACTCGTGTTGTTCCAATATTGAATGGTCTCATCAGAAGCGTTGTTAATGAATAACTCCGCATACCATTTTTGGCTTTGAGGCTCATACTTCAAAGATGCGTTATAAACGGCGAATGCATCTCGGCTATCATCAATATATTTTGTCGCTTCGTCTGAAACTGCAAAATCCATATCATCTAAATGTTTATCAAGATTCCACACCGTTGAATACGATTTATCTTTCCAACTTGCGTTAAACCAACCATGAATAAAGCCATACTCACCTAAATTGAACGTATGCGTATAACTAATATTCGCAGTGTATTTAGGTGTCATTGCTAGGTTGTTACCTTTGAGGTTTGTCGCTAACAATGTGTTTTCTGGATCTTTTGATTCTTCATAAGAGATATCAAATAGATACTCTGAATCATAATCCCACTTAGTATTCCAATCTTCCGTAATTTTAGCATCAGTCCAAGTTACATAACCTGTAATGCGACCATTTGGATATGGCTTCCAGTCAAATTCAAATTCAATACCTTTAATTGTTGATGCTGGAACATTCTGAGTGTAATAAGCAATCACAGGTTGATTTTGATAATCAAGAAGAGGCTCGCCATCATCACCTAAAATCGGTGTTCCGTTATCATCTTCCACCACTGATAAGCGTTCAACATTACCGATCGAACCAACCGATGCGTATTGCATATCTGTATAGTCTGTATAGAAAAAAGCAGCTTTTAAATTCAGTGAGTTATCAAAAAAGCTTGATTTAGCCCCTAACTCCCACGTTAATACTTCTTCTGGATCAAACTTCGTTTCAAACCGGGTAACATCACCGGTTCTATCGTTAACTACTTCGTATACATCACCAATACCACCCGCTTTAAAGCCACTCGCTAAATATGCATACAGCATGGTTTCTGATGAAATGTCATAATCTAAGCCAACACGGAAGTCATGATGTTGCCAGCTTCCTTTGTTGTCATTTTCAAAGTAAGACGCATATATAGATGGGTCTTCGTAATAGTCGACTGGCAGATTGTTTAGGTCTGTTCTATTTAACCAACCTACAGCACACCCATCGGCATTTGAGCATCGATACGTTCTGCCGCCTTTGTCTTGCTTAGTTTCATCACTAAAACGATAGCCTAAAGTTGCATGTAACTTCTCGGTTAGTTTGTATGTTCCTTGACCAAAAATGGCAAATGCATCTGTTGAGCGATCAGGTTGATCCCAAAACGCTTTATCATCCATTGGATTATCATAATAACCCACGGTTGTGGTTTTTTCGTGGAAGTAGTTTGCCCCTACAATCCATATGAAGTCACCATATTCATCAGATTGAAGTTGTAATTCTGTTGAAAACGATTCAGCCCCAGTGCCGTTTAAAAAGTAGGTTGCACCATCCCATGGGTCAAGACCTACTTCACTGTCTTGTGCTGACTCTCTTTTCATGTCTTCATAACCCATCAACCAAACGATATTGTATTCGTCATTTAGGTTATAATTTAATGTGTTGCGAAGATAAGTGATGTCTAAATCTAATTGTCCAGGAACATTCACAACCGCTTGATAAGTGTTGTCACTTGGCAAGAAATTTGAGCAATCGCCCCCCATTTCAGCTGGACGTCCTCTTAACTTATCACAGTTAACTAAATCAAGATTATTGTTGCTGTTATTTACGTACTTTTGGAAAACCGTATGGTTTGAGAAATTACCATTTAATGGCTCCCAAAGTGTGCTCACACGGAATGAATATTCATCTGCATTGTTATAAAAATCACTTTTATCTGCAGGTGTTAATGCGCGAACTTTTTGTGCTTCTGGATCGGTACCAGCACCATCAATCCACCAGTTTTCTCTTTGAGTAACAGTTTGACCAACACCTTGATAAGAGTCTTCTGATATTACAGGTGCATTTAATACATCATCAGAAAGCCTGCGAGTATCGTACTGGTTAGGATCATAGTAGCCTTCTAAATAAGAATCACGCTTCAAACCTTTTGCTGCGAAACGAACTGCAAATTCCTCGTTAATTGGAATATTAACAACGCCATCAATGTTTTTGCTGTTGTACTTACCTGCCTCAACATTCACATTGCCAAAGAAATTTTCAAATTGTGGCTTTGCAGATATAACATTAATACTACCAACCGTAGAATTTCGGCCGAATAAGGTGCCTTGAGGACCACGTAATGCTTCAACACGGTCAATATCGTACATCAATGCAAGCGCACCTTGCATTCTCGGTGAATACACCCCATCTAAGTGCACACCAACCGCAGGATCACCTAGCTCTGTTAGGTTGGTTGAGCGTACCCCGCGCATTGAAATAACGGGTGCTGATTGGTCGGTTGCTGTTGAAATATCAAGGCTAGGAACAAGGTTCGCAATATCCTTAATATTATTAACACCATTTTTTTTAAGCTCAGCTTCTGTTAACGCCGTAATTGCTACCGGTGTTTCCATCAACTTCGTTTTGCGTTTTGTTGCCGTAACAGAAATGATTTCTAAGCCACTTTGCGGCTCTTTTGATACTTTATTGTCAATATCCTGCTGATTTTCGTTTTGTGCATGTACAGGTAATGAGCAAGCTAAAGCGACAGCAACTGCTAATGCCTTTTTATTTATTGTGTGCATATTCAACCTTTAGATGTGTGTTCAAATTTAAAAGTATTTACTTTTAATTAACAGTATCTGCAGGTTCATTTTTCATTACCAGTCAAATTCGGCAAGACGAGTTTGAAATAATACAAAGCGAATTTAAAGTTACTTTCACGTTGGATTTTACGTACTTTTTGAGCGCAGACCACAAGGAAATAAAGGGGCTTTAAACTGTTCAGATTTAGTTTAAAGCCACCATCATCAATGTCTATTTAAGGTGATCGGATATTAATTTTTCTGTATGAGAGAGCAACTCATATCCGCCTACATCACCATGCCCGGGAACAACCATCACTGCGCTTTTAAATTGTTTGTTTAATTGCTTTGTTATATTTAGCCAAGAATGAATGTCGCCATGAGCTAAGTTACCAACAGATGATGACTGAAGTGATCGAACCGCACAACCACCAAATAAAATTCTTTTTTCAGGTAACCATGCCATAACATTGTCCATTGCATGCCCGGCCCCTGGATAAAACAGCTCAAGTGAGCCAAATTTAACAACTGAGCCTGCTTCTTTAAGCTCTTTAATGGTATTGTTTGGCACTGCCGCTCCTTGCTCTGTCGTTAGCTGAACAGTTAATGGATGGGCAAAAACATCGATCCCCTTAGATTCAAGTACATCAACTCCTGCAGCTCGGTCGCCGTGGGCATGTGTAACAAATGCTTTGCTTACTGGCAGTTTAATTTCAGAGTGTATTGCTTCGAGAAGATCTAAAGTGAGTAACTCTCCCCACGCAGTGTCAATAAGTGTCAAACTATCTCCTTCTTTAACAATTAAACCATTTGAAGGAAATCGTGTACCATTTGGGTAAGTATAATAAGATGTATGCAGCCACACCCCTTCATCTAGCGCAGTGATAGTGACTTGATTAGGCTTGCTATCTTGCGCTGCACCATGAAAACTACATATTAAAAGAAAAAAAACAAAATAACCGAGCATCCTAAATTTCATCATCGCTCTATATATCCCTAAATTAAGACCAAAAAAAATAAATTATAATAAAAACTACCAATAGGTAGGAATATAATTATGAAGCACTATTTATTTGTAAGTCTATAAGAAGTAGCACTATTTTTTAGTGATATAGAAAGCGAGTATGAGAATTAGTCAGTTATAGCTTTTACGATGTTCGCTAACTAATTCTCTTCAGTGTGATTGAAGAAAGTGGCAATAGTGGCTCTTTGCGCCATAAACATAACACGATAAATCATGGTATGTGGCATCAAGGTTTAACTACTCAGACTTATCTAAATGTTCACTTTTTAGAGGTAACATACGTTTTAAGGTGTTATCTGCCAAAAAGTAATGGTGAACTAATGCAGCAGCGGCATGTATACCTATTAAGTAGTAGCCAACTTCACCCACTGTCTCGTGTAATTCTTTAATCGTTTTAGCAAGGTCTTTATTTTCACTTGCTAAAGGAGGAAGCTCTAAGCCAAAAAATGGCACTGGTTTACCAGCCATACTCAATATCAGCCAACCAGCTATTGGCATTGCAATCATGAAGACATAGAGCGCAAGGTGCACTAGTTTAGCCAATGTATTTTGCCACTTTGCAGGCTCAGGTTTTATCGCAGGCGTTGAGCCTGCCAGTACATGCACCACTAACCTTATACTTACTAGGGCTAAAACAGATAAACCCAACATAAAATGCCACATTTTAAAAGCGTCGCGGGTTTCTGTACCTTTATCAAACAACTCGCGCAATTCAATACTGCCAAAAACAGTGACGATTAAAATAAACATAAGCCAGTGCAATACAATAGAAAAAGTATTGTAATGAGTCGTTGTATTTTTAATATTCATAATGCCTCTTTAGTAAAAACGCCTTTAGATAAGTGCCCAATTTATACGTAATATAGACTCACAATTAAGCTATCCTTTGAGCGCTCTTGCTGTAATGATCTAAAACAAAAAATGAGCTATCTAAAATTATCTTGTTTACTTATTAGCGAAACTCTACTGTACTTGTTTAAACTTAAAATAAACTTAAGTCATTTAATTATATAAGCTTACTACTCTTTATAGCCCTCAAGATCCGCCTTACATTATCGTGAGCAATACGCAGTTTATTGCCCCAACTGACAAGCATATTTCCGAACAACTCTCACCATCTACTTCTATTTGAGTTCGTAGAATTTGAAATAAAACTTCCTGAGCATTACCGTGAAAATCACAATCCACTTTTCCGATTACAACAATCTTTTTATTCCATTTTAAAGATTAAAAATAATGATCAATACTAAACTCATCAAATTATGAGAGTTAGGGTATTCAAAATGATTAAAACAGTTACTTTTGCAATAATGCACTTCACAATCGCGTTTACAGTGACCTACTTTTTAACAGGTAGTTTTTTAATTGGTGGCTTGGTTGCCATTGTTGAGCCTGCGGTCAATACGGTTGCGTTTTACTTTCACGAAAAGGTGTGGCGCAATCTAGAGAGTAAGGATAGCTTCAAACAAAACCCAGATGGGATAATGTTTGCATAATAATTAGGTTGAATTGACTCACAAAGCAACGAATACCCATCTTACATCTCAAACTGTCAATTAAGCTTTGCCACTAGGGCCGGTGGCAAAGCTGCAAACTAAACTGGCTATTGTTGTTAAGCTTTATAGCCAAATTCAAACACGTCCTTTTAAGAACACGGCCTATAAATGGGCTCTACACTCTCACTTCCCTGAATAATTACCTGCATGAGCTGAACCTATCAAGCATATCCCCATGAATTAAAATAAAAAGCAGCTATTCCTAAAGCTCTCCTTATCACATTTTAAATTCTTAAAAGTTGCATATAGCTCCGTCAATTTAGAGCTAATACTCAAATTAGACTTGCAATTATCACTTTTCGACTTACACTTGTGCGCTAAGTGAGCGTACACCTGTAAGCTAAAGGCAAAAAATGAGCGCGTTATTTAATTCATTATCAAAACACTTATTACATCATCAATCATGGGCTGGATACTGGGAACCTGTGATCCAGTGCTTTAAACCTGGCTGGCGCGAAGGCTACTTTCGTGCACAAGTAAAACACGTACAAGTGTTTGCTAAACAAAATGTTGAGCTGGTTCTTGAACCAGAAAAAGCATGGCCAATTCATCAAGCAGGCCAGCATATTGCGTTAACAATCCAAACGAATGGACGATTGCTTACGCGCGTGTTTACCATCGCAAGCGAACCACAATTGGCAAGGCAGCAGCGACAAATTCGTTTATTGATCCGCAGCCAAGAGTTCGGCGCATTTACATCAAAGCTAACTAGTCTGAAGTCTGGGCAATGGCTTAATATTTCTGAGCCTAAAGGCCAGTTTGTTATGCCAAATACTGCTCGCTCTTTAATTATGCTTGCCGGTGGTTCTGGCATTACGCCATTTATGGCTATGCTTAAATCTATACCCGCTGATAGCAAAAAAACCATAACCTTGCTTTACTATGCAAAGCCGAACAGCCACTGGCTTAAAGATGAGCTTGAGCAACTAAAACAATCACTGAGCAATTTTGATTACCACTTACTTGAGCGCAGCAAAGATGGTGATGCGACGACATGGCTGACACCAAATGCGCATAAACACTGGTTAGTATGCGGCCCAACTTCTTTGTATAACCAAGCAGCCACTTTAGCTGAACAGTTAGATACACCTATAGATAGTGAGCATTTCAGTGCAGTCCCTGCTTTTTTAGCAACCACTGATAAGCACGAATTAACACTCACTCATCAGGGCAAAACATTCACTATTGATAACCAACAAACCCTGCTTTCTCACTTACAAGCAAATAAGCAACCGGTGACAGTTGGCTGTGGTATGGGCATTTGCCATCAATGCCAGTGCGTTAAAAAGCAAGGCATCGTGCGTGATATTCGTACCGGTGAGCTCTCTGATAGCTCAGAGCAATTAATTCAACTTTGCATATCGCAACCAGTCAGTGACGTGGAGTTATCAGCATGAAGACAACAAAAACAGTCAATTTTGAAAAATTAGCAGCTCAACTCGATAGCGTTAAAGCAGATGTAAAATCAAAACTCGGTGAGCAAGACGCGAAATACATTCGCCGCGTTATTGTTTGCCAACGAGTGTTTGAATGGAGTGGCCGAATTCTATTAATGCTAGGCTTTATTCAGCCAGTTTTATGGCTCGTGGGGGTGCTTAGTTTAGCCACTGCAAAAATCCTCGATAACATGGAAATTGGCCACAATGTGATGCATGGCCAATACGACTGGATGAATGATAAATACATAAATTCAAGGTCTTACGAGTGGGATATAGCGTGCGATGGGGCTAGTTGGAACCGCGTTCACAACTACGAGCACCACACCTATACCAATATTATTGGTAAAGATCGCGACTTCGGTTATGGATTACTGCGCTTATCGAATGACTTTCGTTGGCGAGTAAAAAACCTATGGCAATTTGTCACTTACCTATTACTCAGTGTGCTGTTCCAATGGGGTGTGTCGTACCATGAAATGGCAGCCGAGCGAGTATTTTTTGGCAAGAAAAAAGATGACCGCGATTACAAAGTACCGCACAGCGAACTGAAAAAGCGCTTTTTTAGTAAAGGTGCACGCCAGCTAGTGAAAGACTACCTGCTCTTTCCACTCCTTGCTGGGCCTCTATTTTTGTGGGTTTTGGCGGGCAACTTAGCGGCTAATTTATTACGTAACCTGTGGACCTCAACCATTATCTTTTGCGGGCATTTTACCGGTGAAGTTGAAACATTTAACCAGCAAGACTGCGAAAATGAATCGCAAGGCCAATGGTATTATCGCCAAGCGTTGGGCTCATCAAATATCAAAGGGGGTAACCTGTTTCATGTAATGACTGGGCACTTGAGCTATCAAATAGAGCACCACTTATTCCCAGACTTACCAGCAAAGCGCTACCGCGAAATAGCCCCTAAGGTGCAAGCTATCTTTAAAGAGCACGGTATTCACTACAATACCGGCGGCTTCTTTCGCCAGTACTTTTCTGTAGTAAAACGAATTGTACGCTACTCTTTTCCGTAAATAATGAACGCCAGTGCAAAGTACTGGCGTTAAATCTCATTCGATTCAGACCAAACCCGTAACTCATCAAGAATATGCAGTGCTGAGCGGCCAAAGTCAGTAAGCTCATAGGTCACCGCTATCGGGCGGGTGCTAATAACATGACGGGTGATCATCGCTCTACTTTCAAGCTCTTTTAGACGTTGGTCGATCATTTTTTTACTTGCACCACCCAGCATACGCGTTAAATCATTAAAGCGCACAGGGCCATCTTTTAAATGATAGATAATAGAGCCCGTCCATTTACCGCCAATCAAACGCATGCCTTTTTCAATAGCACACGGCTCCATGCAAGCATTTAAAACTTTTTTTCTACCCTTACTATCTGTTTCTACTGAACTTTCCAAAACATCCTCGCATTTTTCAGCATAGTTACAAAAAGGTAACTAGTTGATTAAATAATCTAGGTTACTATTATATACCACACAATATATTTTGAACATGATAAAGTAACTAGCAAACGGATACTCAACTATGAAAAACGTATTAATTCTTAACGCACATCACTATTACCCTTTTTCTGAGGGTAAGTTAAATGCTGCTTTAATCGAAAAAGCCGACGCTTTTTTTCAAGCAAAAGGCTATCAAACTCGTGTGGTTAACACACAAGACGAATTTGATGTAGAAACTGAACTTGAGAACCATCAATGGGCAGATATCGTCTTTTTGCAATCACCTATTAACTGGATGGGCATGACTTGGTCATTCAAAAAATACATGGATGAAGTGTACACCGCGGGCATGGGTGGAGCGCTTTGCCATGGTGATGGTCGTCATCAAGACAATCCAAAAGCCAATTACGGTAAAGGCGGAACCTTAAATAACACTCAATATATGATGTCGCTGACTTTAAATGCACCTGCAGAATCATTTGCAGATGCCACTGACTTTTTTGAAGGTAAAAGTGTTGATGACCTTGTTTTCCCAATGCATATGAACTTTAAGTTTTTCGGTATGCAAGGGTTACCTACTTTCGCCTGTTATGACGTGATGAAAAATGCAGACATCGAGAGCGACTTTGCGCGCTTTGAAAAACACTTAAACGAGAACTTTTAAGGAGCACTCATGAGTAACGAATCTGTTTATAGCAATAAACTCCATCCGGGCAGTGCATTTCCTAGTATTAGTGCTGCACTTTTGAATGGTGAAGAGGCTGTTCTTGGTCAACCTCAACACGGTGCAAGCTGGCAGCTTGTTGTTGTTTATCGTGGTAAGCATTGCCCTTTATGTACTCGCTATTTAAACAGCCTCGAGCAGTACAAAGCTGCGCTATTAGAAACGGGTGTTGATGTAATTGCTGTTTCAGGTGATAGCAAAGAGCAGTTAGAAGCGCATTTAGAACAGTTATCTGTGTCATTTCCACTTGCTTACGGTTTGACTACAGAGCAAATGCAAACATTAGGTACTTACATATCTGATCCCCGTTCACCGCAAGAAACAGATCACCCTTTCGCAGAGCCTGCTCTGTTTGTGGTTAACGAGCAAGGTAATGTACATGTGGTTGATTATTCTAATAACCCATTTGTAAGACCTGATTTAGCAACCTTGGTAAGTGGGCTTAGCTGGATACGCGACCCAAAAAATAACTATCCAATTCGCGGTATGCATAAGTAGAGAGTAGCCATGAGCAAATTTACAACTTTGCTGATTGGCTTGGTGAGCATAATGATGTGCTCACCACATGCCTTTTCAGCACAACTCCCCCATGCACATATTGCTTCACCTAATCACTATGAAGTATTGCTAGATAACAGTGAAGTACTTGTTTTGCGTATGACTTTAGCACCAGGTGAGCAAGATAATTGGCATAAGCATAATGCTGAAACTGTCTACTTTGAGACAGGTGGAAAGGCAACCATCAGTACTAAAGAGTCACAAACAACACTTGAGATCCCCAATGGCTATGTGATGTGGCATGACGCATGGACTCATCAAGTCAAAAATGAGGGTGAAACCACCATCACTGCAATTATTGTCGAAAGGAAATAGATAGGATCAATTATGGCATTAGAAAACCACCCAATGTGGCGCTTACCTAAGCATCACCTAGATTTAAAAAGTTCACATGACCATGTTCATTGGGTTGAATTATTTTATGACCTTATTCATGTGGTAATCATTTTTCTGCTAGGTAATTTTTTAAGCGACCACTTACATTTAAGTGGTTTTCTTACTTTTGCAGGTTTATTCATCACCGTATGGTTCGCGTGGGCTGACTCCAGCGTTTTTAACTCACTCTATGTCAGTACCGATGTAAAACATCGGCTGATAATGGCCTGCCAAATTGTCACAGCCATGGTTATGGCAGCCTCTATTCCCCATGTACTTGACAAAGGCTGGACATATTTTGCATTGGCCTATGCAGCTAACCGACTTATTACAGCGTATCTATTTCATCGCACCAATCAATTGGGGATCGAATCAACTAAATTAGCACGCAGTGTGAGCCGTAACTACTTTGCACTTGCCATTATCTTTGCGACCACAGCTTTTATGCCTGCACCCTATCGTTATTGGGTATTTGGCACTGCGATTGCCGCTATCCAAGTTTTGTATATGGCTCCAAAAATTGGTGTACTTGAAAATAAACGTTTTTTACCACGCCTTGGGCATATGTCTGAGCGCTTTGCCCTTTTACTGCTCATTGTCGTAGGCGAAGGTTTCTTTAAATTGGTGATTACTTTATCAGAAAAAGGAATTTATAAAGTCGACCCCTCTGTACTGGCTAACTTTATGTTTGGCGGTATTGCAGTATTTGTTCAATGCTGGATTTACTTTGACTTTGTTGGCAATGGTAAACCTAAGAATCAACATAAATGGACACTCGTAAGTTGGTGGTTAGCACACCTATTTTTAATGTTATGTGCAGTTATGGTCGGCGTTGCGCTCGCCGGCGAAGTGAAAGCTGGGTTTTGGCAACCTTACCCACTTAAATATGGTGTCATTGGCTGTGTAGGGTTAGCAGGCTACTTATTGAGTTTATTGTGGATCCAGTTAATGATCGAACACCGTGTAGCCCATCGTTTTGCAACAGCTAAAGTAAGAATGTTTGGCGTTATACTCGCTTTAGTTACCATTCCCATTTTACCCCATGTGCCTTCGCTCATTGGCAACTTACTTTGGGGCACAGCACTGATTTCACAAATTGCCTACCCTGTCACTCGCGCATACTTTACCCTTTCAAAAGAAGAAGCTAATTCATAACGATTAAAACACCTTTGCAAAAACGACAAAGGTGTTTTGTTATCCTTGCTGTTTTTCGCAAAGACTTTCCTCGCAATAATATCGCTATTCAATCATCCCTTTCTAAGGGTTGAAACAAGCATTAACGGACTCATGTCATTACTAAAGGCAATGAAAAATGCCGGTGTGAATCACATTGGCCTGCACTTTAGACGTAACGAATTACCCATCGAATGGGTATTAAATTCCCCAAATTCCATAATTTAGGAGTTATGATGTCACAATCAATTATGCCAAAACTGGGTTTTGGTACATTTAGATTACAAGACGAAATTGCATATCAAAGTGTGCTAACAGCTCTTGAAGAGGGCTTTAGGCACATCGACACCGCGCAAATTTACGGTAACGAAGAAGCTGTTGGCCGAGCGATTAAAGATAGTGGTGTTGCACGTGGTGAGTTATTTATTACCACCAAAGTATGGAATGATAAGTTAAACAAAACTGAATTTATTAGCAGCGTAAAAGAAAGCCTGACTAAACTGCAACTAGATTACGTCGACTTACTGCTTATTCATTGGCCAAGCCCTGCTAATGGCGAGAGCATGGATGAGTATTTAACCGAATTACAATCAGCAAAAGAGCTTGGTTTAACAAAAGAAATTGGTGTTTCAAACTTTACCATTACACAAATGGAAAAAGCCTTAAGTATTTTGCCAAAAGGTGCGTTATTTACCAATCAAGTAGAAGTACATCCATACCTAACAAACCAAAAGGTACGTGAATTTTGCGCGCAAAACGACATTCTCGTTACGGGCTATATGCCATTTGCGGTAGGCAAAGTACTTAAAGATCCAACTATCAAGGCTATTGCAGACAAACATCAAGTGAGCACAGCTGAAGTGGTCATTGCTTGGGAATTAGCTCATGACATGGTGACGATACCGTCATCGACCAAACGTGAAAATATGGCTACCAACTTAAAAGCCCTTTCGCTTATCTTAAGCCAAGACGAGATTAATCAAATTGATGCCCTTAGCTGCGGCGACAGGCAAGCCAACCCAGATTTTGCTCCTAACTGGGATCATGATGAAGTAAAAACAACTCACGCTTGGCAATTTCAAGGTGCTGATAAAGCACTCGGTTTGGGATTAAAAGATGTACCAGCACTAAAAGCAGGGCAAATTTTAGTCCGTAACCTTGCAATTGGTATCAATCCAGTTGATTGGAAGTTTATCCAAGCCAATCCTATTAATTGGGCAGATGCACACACGCCAGGCGTAGACGGTGCTGGGGTTGTTGAGCAAGTTGGCGATGGCGTCGACACTAAACTAATTGGTAAAACCGTCGCTTATCATCACAGCTTGAGTGAAAACGGCAGCTTTGCTAAACACGCGCTGCTTTATGCTGAACGTGTTATGCAGGTACCAAAAGAGTTAGCTGCTAATGTTGCTGCTGCATTGCCTTGCCCACTTCTTACTGCGTGGCAAGCCTTTAGCAAAATACCATTACGCAAAGGCGAAAAAGTATTAGTTACCGGCATGGGGGCTGTTAATAAACTACTGACGCAAATGCTGAACCACAGTGGCTTTGAAGTTCATGCATTATCAACAAGCTTAACGACAGAACAAGCTGAAAAACTTGGCGTTAAGTTAGTATTACGCGACGCGCCTTCTGAAGGAGGCTACTTTGCACTCTTTGATGCTAACGGCCCTGAAGAAGCTAAAAGGTTAGTGCCACTCCTAAAAGCAAATGGCCATGTGATCAGTTTATTAGGACGTATTGAAACACCTGTAGATGAGCCATTTACGCGCACAATTTCTTATCACGAGATTGCCCTTGGTGCATTACATCATTATGGCGATACACAGCAATGGCAACGCCTTGTAAGTGATGGAGAAAAGCTCCTTAATGACATTGCTTCGGGTAGTTTAAATGTTGAAGAACCTACTGACTTTGAATTTAACAATCTCAACGATGCGCTTGAGTTTTCTAGAATTCAAAAGCAAAAAGCCGTTGTCGTTGTTTAGTTCTCATTTTAAAGGCCTCTAATGAGGCCTTATTATTTTATTCTGCTGTTTGATTAGGTGTTTTATTAATTACAGCTAAGTGATAGATAATCACTAAGTTCGCAATAAACCACAGATCTTTAATCACAAATTGACCAAGTCCAGCTAAAACGGTTGTACTGCTAAGCGCATTCGGTGCGGTAATTAAAAACGTTTGTGTCATGATAAAAACAGCACAGCAGGCAAGCCCAGCTAACACTATTAGTTTGTTGTTCTTAATTAACAAGCCAACACAAAGCAACAGCACACTGACAATATCAAACACGCCAATAACATTCGACGCACCCTGCACACTAAAAACCTGATACAACCACGACATAAACGGCGATGTTTCTACAAGGCTCACAATTCCCTTCGCTTCAAAAGCAAAAAACTTCATGGCGCCAATCCAAACCAGCACTAATGCCACCGATGCATAATTCAGAGCAATATGCGCTTTATCAGTTAAAGCATCTTTGTAAAACACAAATATAAACAGTGGAATAACAGCAAAATACTTAATGATCCCCTGCCCCGAACCAATCACAGGGAAGCCCCCTTCACTAGCAAGCCAACGATTAGCGCCAAGCAGAGTTATTAAACATACCAGTGAGATAGCAAGTGCGGTGACGGTCGGAAGCGCTTTATTAATAAACCCCAAATGTGAATGAAGGCTGGTAATGCCAACAAAACAAAATGCAAAGCCTGCTATCATACTCATTAAATGAGCAGGCACCTGAGCGTCTAAACCATAAAACGAAAATATACTGCCAATGGCATTGGGGTTTGCCCCTAAGATAAAAGACAAGCCCAATAACGAAAAACTGATAGTGATAAGTGCAACCACTAAATTATTTGCTGTACGTAAATTCATTTAACCCCCACTTTACTGCTTATTTAAAAGACCCAAGTTAGGGATAAAAACATTCACACTAAAATCAAATATAAGAAAAGCCAAACCGGAACTATTTATAAGAAATTGAAAAATAAATAAAATCATCACTGCTATTTGCTGTTATTTAGTTAAAAATAAATCTCTTTAATTCAATATCAGCAATTTTGTTCAAGTTTTTAGGTTGCCTGCTTCGCTATATTGGCGTAGGAATAATAACGAAGCGCACAACCTTCAGGAGCATCTGTGAGCAAAGACAATCACTTTAAGTACATCAACAACGAACAGCATCAGAGCATCTCGATGTTGACTTCGACTATGAGTGATTTTACCTATGCAAAGCATGCTCACGAAGAGTATTCAATTGGCATTACTCTACAGGGGCGGCAAGATTTCTTTTGTCGTAATGCGTTTTATAAAAGCGTACCTGGCAATGTCATTTTGTTTAATCCTGAAGATATTCACGATGGTCACTCTGGCACTGAGCAAAACCTAGAGTATCTAATGCTGTACATTCATCCCGATGAATTTCAGCCGTTGTTCAAAGCGCTTGGGTATAAGGAAGATTGCACATTACGTATGGCAAACACCTTGTATGCTGATCCATTACTGCGTAATCAAGTGATTAACTTATCGAGGCTTTTACAAACCAATAGCACCAGCAAAATAGAGCGAGAAGCTGCGCTATTGCAAATGGCGCAGTCTTTAGTAAGGCTCAATGGCAGCCTTGATTTGCCAACTTTAAACACCCGTGTTGATAGCTTACTACTGCGCGCAAAAGACTACATTTTGGCAAATATCGACAATGACATTTCTATTGATGACATTGCCCATGCTGCCACTATGTCTAAGTTTCATTTTATCCGCCGCTTTCGCGAGCACTTCGGTATTACTCCACATCAATATGTTTTGAACTGTCGTATTAATTATGCCCGTAGAGCGTTACAAGTTGGCCGCGATGCCACCAGCGTAGCGGTTGAATCTGGCTTTGCAGATGCCAGCCACCTCAATCGTAACTTCAAACGAGTATTCGGTATGACACCAAAACAATTTCAACTGCAATGGGCTCGTAGATAGAGCTAAATTACTGATTTGGAGCTGTTATGGCAGATATCTTTGCATATGCTATTGGCATTATGTACACCCCTGGGCCAATCAATTTACTTGGTTTAGGCAGCGGCTTAAATAAACAAACTCGTTCACACCTTGGATTTTTTATCGGTGTGGGTAGCGCGATGTTTATCTTATTTGTTCTGCTTGGCTACCTTGGCTTACAAGTGATCAATCCGCAGTTTTTGCCTTATGTGAGCTTAATTGGTTGCGGCTATATTTTGTACATTGCTTGGAAGGTTGCAAAAGCAAAAGTACAGGTGAGTGATACGTCTGCTGATGCATCACTTAGCTTTTTCGATGGCCTGTTTATGCAGCTATTAAATCCAAAAGCCTTGGTGGCCACTTTGCCAATTGCTACGATTCAGTTCCCAAGCGCAGATATTACCGGCGCTGCAATCGTATTTTGGTCTCTTATTTTAGCCATTCTTGCCTTTGGTGCGCCTACAAGTTACTCGTTAGCGGGCTTGGTGCTTGGCAAACAAGTATCACGGCCGGGTGTTTTTAATGTGTTTAATAAACTGATGGCTGTTTTGTTGGTTTATGTCGCGCTAATGATTGCCTACGAGCATGTGCTAACCCCGTTAATGGCCTATAAAATTGATCATCCCTAGCAAACAGGCATAATAGCGTTATTCAGCAAACGGTTATCACAAAACGATGCAAGGCAATCTATCTATCCGCTCATACAGTACTAAGCCTGTTAGTCATAGCCATGACTATCATCAACTTGTACTGCCCTTAAAAGGTGTGATTGCTATTAGTGTGGGTGAGTTTCAAGGTAAGGTCGCCCCCGGTGAATGCGTGGTTGTCAAAGCCTCGCAAACACACCTGTTTACCGCAATGCCAGAGGCACGATTTGTGGTGGCCGATATGCCAACGCTACCAGATAACCTGGCCACTGCTGAGCGCTACGTGTTTGCTATTAATCAATCACTTTGGGCATTTTTGCAGTTTGTAGCAAAGCAACTTGAGCAAGCGGTTAATCGTGAATTAGAACTTGCCATGTTTAACACCTTCAATTTGCTGCTAACTGAGCAAATTATGCAGCCAAAGGTCGACAGCCGAATTAGTGAGGCACTGCTTTATATTGACAGTCATCTAAGCACTCCTCTTCATATCAAACACCTTGCCAGCATTGCCTGTTTGAGCCCAACACAATTTAAACTGCTGTTTAAGCAACAAACTGGATTGACTGTCATGCACTATGTAACTAAACAACGAATGGAAAAAGCCCAAGCCTTGCTGAGTCATACCGACTACCCGCTACAACGTATTAGTGAGTTAGTTGGTTACAATGATCTTTCATCTTTTAGCCGCAGTTTTTCAAAGTTCTTTGGTTTATCACCGAGCAAATTCAACAAATAACTTTAGTTTTAAACGCCAACAAAACCGTCCTTTTTGTCAAAAACTGCACATCAATTTTGATTATGCTTTTGATATCTTAAATTTAAAGCGAATCATCAATGAACCATACCATCGCGACCATTGCCGTTTTAGTTGCCAGTGTGTTTTGGGGCACAACAGGCACAGCCGCAAGCTTTGCACCAGACATTAGCCCTTTTGCAATAGGTGCGTTTGCGATGGGGTTTGGCGGCGTATTACTTTGTTTAACCTCACTAAAACAGCTAATAAACAATGCGAGTGCACTACGTAAGCACTACAGCCTAACCCTACTAGGTTCAGCCTGTATTGCTATTTATCCGCTGGCATTTTATACCTCGATGAATAGCGCTGGTGTGGCTATTGGCACTGTTGTTTCGATTGCCAGCGCCCCTTTATTTACCGTCTTATTAGAATACTTAATTGAGAAAAAGCCCATTGCAACTCGCTGGCTAGTGAGCTTTTGCTTTGGTGCAGTAGGCATTAGCTTAATCGCGTTAGGTAAAGAGCATAACCTTGCTGCTAAGGGGCTGTTTAGCCAAAACATCGGCATTTTACTTGGCTTAATTGCAGGGCTTACCTATGCAGGTTATTCATGGGTTGCCAAGCGTTTAATTAGCAACGGCGTTCATTCAAGAGCGACTATGGCAAGCCTATTTGGCGGCGCTGCGTGTGTGCTTTTGCCTTCATTATTGATCACTGGAGATGCGCTTTTTGCCTCAGTTACCAATACCAGCGTGGCGCTTTACATGGCCATAGTACCGATGTTTTTAGGTTATTGGCTATTTAGTATTGGCTTAAAAACCATCGCGGCCAGCCAAGCTGTGCTCATTACTTTACTTGAGCCTATCATCGCCACCATACTGGCTATTGTGATTTTAAATGAGCAATTTCAGCAAATTGGCTGGCTTGGAATTGGCTTAGTGAGCGTTAGCTTGATAATTCAAACGGTCAATTTTAAACGAATATTAGTGCGCTACTCGAAACGTTTACTTATACCCTGAATTAAAATAATTAGAGGGGAAACCCAAAAGGACAATGTCTTGATAATATAGATTAAATGTATGCGCTAAGTCAGTTTAAACTCACTTAGCGCATCTTCTCTTAAGCTTTATTGAATGGGTTGCGGGTGTCTTGGTCGGCATCGAGATTACGCATCAAAATTGCGTGATCTAAATCGATATCTTCTGGCAGAGGAATTTTAACAATATGGCCTGAGCCTTTTGCATCGCTAATGGCTTCGCCTTTTTTGTTTTCCATAAAATCTAGCTTGAAGTTGATATTCCCTTTTGGCGTCATAAGCTCAAGTGAGTGACCAGTACAGAATTTATTTTTTACATCAATTTCCACTAAGCCATTATCGTTACGGCCTAATACCTCACCCACAAACTGCTGTTTATCTGATACCGAATGACCGTACTCATAGTTTTGATAGTCTTGATGCGCATGGCGCTTTAAAAACCCTTCGGTATAACCACGGTGTGCTAAGTTTTCGAGAGTTTTAAATAAGTTTGCATCAAATGGACGACCAGCAACCGCATCATCTATGGCTTTACGATATACTTGCGCAGTACGAGCAACATAGTAGAAAGACTTAGTTCGGCCTTCAATTTTTAAACTATGCACGCCCATTTTTGTAAGCTGATCAACATATTGAACTGCACGTAAGTCTTTTGAGTTCATAATGTAAGTACCATGCTCGTCTTCAAAAGCAGGCATGTACTCGCCAGGACGGCCTTGCTCTTCAAGCATAAATACTTCGTTACTTGGTGCACCATCACCAAGTGTTGGGATCACCGCTTTAGGGTCGATTTTATGCACCATTTCGCCAGTTTCATTTTCGGTGCCGGGTTTCACATCGTAATTCCAACGACATGCATTAGTGCAAGTGCCTTGGTTTGGATCGCGTTTATTAATATAACCTGATAACAAACAACGGCCAGAGTACGCCATACATAGTGCACCGTGAACAAACACTTCAAGTTCTGTATTTGGGCATAGCTCACGAATTTCAGCGATTTCTTCAAGCGATAATTCACGCGATAAAATAACTCGCTCAATACCCTGCTGAGCCCAAAAGTTCACTGTGGCATAGTTTACTGCATTCGCTTGCACAGATAAGTGAATCGGCATGTCTGGCCACTTTTCACGCACCAACATGATAAGCCCAGGATCAGACATGATCAGCGCATCTGGCTGCATCGCAATGACTGGCTCAATATCTCGTAGGTACGATTTAACTTTGGCATTGTGAGGAGCAATGTTCGACACCACATACAATTTTTTATTTTGCGCGTGCGCTTCGTTAATACCGATTTGCAGGTTATCTAGGTCAAACTCATTGTTTCGAACACGAAGACTATAACGAGGTTGCCCAGCGTAAACAGCATCTGCACCATAGGCAAAGGCATAACGCATATTCTTTAAACTACCTGCAGGTGATAACAACTCAGGCGTAAAAGGACGAGGGGTCAAAATAGGTGACGACATGAAAGCTCCATACATCGAACCGAGTACAAGTCGGTTGCATGAATTAATACGATAATGAAGCGCGGGAGTATAATAATCTGCCCAGTAATTTTATTGATCTAGATCATGATTAATAAAACTCAGCAGCACGGTTATACCAATACGCTTAATTAAGGGATCTATTTTGAAGCAATAAAACCTTGTTAGCGACAGGTTTGATGCTTCAAAATGTTTAAGTATTATTGCGAATTGGTATCACATAGCATGCATATGTATAAATGATGTCTAAAGCAAAAAGTGACCGTAAGATGGTCACCTTTATAGCAAAGTCGACTGACGAGCTATTCTCATTAAAGTTATAGCCTTAAACTCCTGATAAACGCTCTCTGCGCTTTTTCCAAAGTAAAAACTGATAGCCAAGTAAACCGTCAGCTTGCATATTAATACGCCCCCCTGCGGCTTTTTCAATTTTCAACTCAGCGGGCTTGCCTGCTTGCTGAAACTCAAATAGATAAAAGCGCGTAGTTTGTTTATTTAAGTGAATAGCGAGCTGTTGCCGAGAGTCATTATAAAAGCTTATTAGGCTATTATTCTCAAATTGATACCTAACATTTTTATTTGTCGCTATTAACTTAGTCATAAGTTTGGCGAAGCTGTCATTCCAATTTGCTGACTTTTTCGCATATTCTATCGATGCTGGCGCATCTAATTCCCATACAGTCATTAATTCGCTGGGAAATTCACTTTTATCTTGGTAGTTATCTGTTGTTGGGTTTGATTGTGCCCATCCATTAAAAGAAGTAAAGCTTAACAACAAGGCGGCAGCATAGAGTGGGATTCTTTTAAACATTGAAAACTCTTTGATACTGTAAAAATTAAAATAAAGACCCACTTTTCAGTGGGTCTTATGCGCTTAACAAAATAAACGATTAGTCATCTAAGTGCGCGCAGCGACCAAATTCAGCACCTAGTTTAACTGCCTCAACCACTTGCTTAGGGAAGCTAAGCTCACGGTCGCGGCCGTTATCACATACAAATGCTTTATTGGCATCAATTTCGATTGATAGTGTTAGTCCAGCCACACCAGCCATAATCTCAGAGCCATTCGCACTTAAACCAAACATGTTATCGGTTAAGATACCTTTTGCTTCGGTTACGCCTTGTTTACCAAAGAACTCTTCTGTTGACATCCAACCAATACCTTTAAGGTAAATAGCGCCAACAAAACCGCCCGCTAATGGGCTACCAGCACGACCCGTAATTACTGACAAGTCGTCGTTTGCATCAAGTACCATGACTGAAGGTAAGCCAAAACCTAATTCAACTAACTCTTCATGGCTGTAGCCTAGGTCACAGTAATTAGTCCAAAAGCTTACCGCTGGAATGTTGTCACACCAACGCAGGCTACCAATTTGCTCTGTGGTATTTGATACTGTGTCCCAAACTTTAACGCCAACAGCACGACGGTTTTCAATTGCACCAAACGCAACATAGCGACCATCAACAGAAATAACTGAGTTATCAATCGCACCAAACTCGGTATGAGTATCAACAAGTTCACCATTTACCCAAGCAATTTGGGTAAAGCCATTTGTAGAACCTGTAATAGTCTTACCATTGCCTGATATACGGTCAGCTCGAGCCCATGCTGTACGACGGATCTCGGTATCACCATCTACTAGAGCGATTTCTTTACCTGAACCATATGAACGGTCAACCATCTTAGTACCTGGTAACAGTGTTGCCTTACCTGTTTTAACATCCCATACTGTTGGCATACCGACAGAACGAGCGCCTTCACCTTCTGCACAGCGGTTAGTTCCGTCATAAGGGAAGCGTGTATTACCTACGACAAGTTTACCCGCATCATCCATATCCCAAACACTTTGCGAGCTAAAACCTTGCTGGCTAGATAACGCACAGCTATTACCCGTCAAGTCTTCAAGCATTGATACGTGGCCTGAGTTAATATCCCAGATACCGCCTTGCATAATTCCGTTGTCATTAAAATGTGCGGTGATTGCTGCTTTAGTTGCAGTTTTATTCATCGCAGTATTTGTAGAGCTCAGTAATGCGTATCCATCAGGGCTAACTAATGTGTCAAATGACTTAGTCGCGCTGTCATATAAAAATGGGATACCTGATGACGTTGTTCCTAGCGCCTTCTTACCATTTTTCGCGTGGTCCATAACAAATGCTGAAATAAGTGGTGTATATTGGATACCGTCTTGATAACCGTTAAAGATCATCTCAACTTGCTTTGTCTCGCCTGCTGAAACAACAATTTCAGTTAAAGCACACGCATTATCTGTACTTGGGTCCGCACTTTCATTTTCATTCCAATACTCTGCTTCTGACAAAATATTTGTTTGCTGAGTTGGGTAGCCGCCAGCATTAATCTCTTGGGTATAAAGTGCATAACGCGCACCCGGAGTTAAACCATTAATAGTAAATGATCCATCAGGTCCAATACGACCTTGAGTCATATTACCTGACTGCTGACTGATCACATCTTCATAAGGATTATCAAGATTTCGAGCTATCAAGTTAATACCTGAGTACTCAACGCCTTCTTTTGTAAAAAGCTTGCCTTGAATGCTACCAAACTGTGATTTGTACTCGGCTGTTGGGTAAAGATCAGAGATGTTTACAATATCGTCTTTTACATTAATGGTATGCTGATTAGAACCTGCGCTTGAGCGAACATTAATAAACGGGAACATTGTTTCAATCGCTGAGAAATCTAGCATACTTGAGCTGGTAAACTTAGTTACACCAGCACAACCAGGCACACCATCGTATTGCGGACTATAGCTTGCCGACATATACACTAAATGACCATTTACTTGAGAGTGAGACATATTAATCGCATGACCGAACTCATGGGTAAATACCCCACCTACTTGCGTGCCGTCAGTATCGTTAATATCAACATACCAGCCATTCATCAACGCAGTGGCTTCTAATATTTCACCTGTTTCTTCATCAGCCCATTCTGGGAATGCAATACCAAGCACTGAATTGCGAGGCACACCAAAATAGTTTTCTAAAATTCCACCGTCGGTGTCGTAGTTAACCCAAAAACCATAGCCGTTTTCAACGCCATAAATTTGGTCTACATTTTCAGCTGTTACATCAGCAATGCCGGTTTTTTCAAAGATTGTGCCTTGAATAGACATCTCAAATGTTGATGTTTCAACATCAGACCACTCTTTTACAGCGTTCGCTGTCACTGCATTTGCTTGCTCAACTGTTAAAAAAGTATAGTCACGGTCTAGCTCTGTATTCGCTGGGATCACAGTGCCATCAGGTAAGGTAACATCAATGTTAAATACGGTACCTTTTTCAAGCACACTAAATGTTTCAACATCATTACCATCTTTGTCTTTGATCAGCTGACCACCATCGGTCCAAACAGGAATACTGCCATTTGAAGTATCCCATTTGTAAGGCTGCATAGTTTGTTCATGAATATACAAAGGGCCGCCAGCTAATGCACCGGTTGATACTGTTGCTAGCGCTAATGCTGCTGCGATTCTTGAAAATTTCATTATTGTTGCACTCCAGATAGTTTACCCACTAAATCCATAAAAACACCTACATCAACCGCACCTGGTGTGGTTAAAAGGTTCTGTTGTTCAGCTGACAACTTACTGGTGTCTAACCCTTCAAAAACGCCTTGATTAGCAAAAATATTTTCTACCTTACCGTTACGTACAACAAACTTACCTTGTGCCAGACCTACCGTAGTTTGAAAGCCTGTAATAGATGCTGGTTTATACATAAAAGCAATCACTTGCTCGCCTTCGCGCCATTTAGAAAATCCCTCAGGTGTAGCCCCTAAGTAAACTTTGCCATTACCCATTGAACGAGGCTTAATCAAACCAAACTGGCGAAATGTATAAGTTGAGTCTTCTTTTACTTTGCCTTTTGCATCAGACGAAACTTCAATGGTCACTTCAGTGTAAGGGCGGTTATTATCAAAACCGTCAGTAACACTAACTACGCGTCCTGAAATGATGCTTTGTGATTCCACCGTCATCTGTTGCAAATTTTGTTGTTTTAATTTCATTGCATTCGCTGCTGGCGAAAGTGTCAGCATCGTGCCTAAAGCAAAGGCCGAAGCACATGACAGCTTGGTAAACGCGCTGCGTAATTTCATTGATATCTCCTTCAATTATTAGAATTGTTTTCTCAGAACTGAACTTTGCCCATGACAAAGAAGCAATCCGTTACTAATTTATGACTGAATAAAAGTCGGAATTCACGTAAAACCATGTAGCGTTTTGTACACTCAAATTTAACATTTGAGTTACATTTTGATATAAGGTGAATTACTAACCACTAATTAAAGAGTGATGCAAAAAGTAGAGTTAAAACACTAATTAATAGGAGAAAATAAAAAACAGAAGGATGATAAAGAATAGAAAAACCAGACTTAAATGAACCTAAAATTAACAACTGCACATTAATTGTTAATTATTTGTTTAAGCTAAATAAAGTTAACTTCAGCTTTAAAATTTGAATGCCCTAAAACTAAAAAAACACCTCGTCATTGCTTAGTAAATATCAGTGAAAATAATGTGCTGATTTTGCACTTCAGGCCTGACATTTAGCATAGAGTTCGCAAAACATCTTTATCTACATCAGCGACATTAAAGGTAAGAGTATAGAGTACAAACTATGCACCAATTACTTTGGTATCATTAACTTACCATACGGTTATTGGTTCACTGCATGACTTCTCTAGGGAAAATTTATACATTCATAAAAATGCCATCACGCTAATGTTTAATTAAATTAGGAATTTTCACGTAAAGCGCGTATAATTCGCGCCCGTTAATATTTATCCTTTTATATTCAAAATTATTGGAGCATAAAGATGGCTTTAGAGCGTACTTTTTCAATCGTAAAACCTGATGCAGTTGCTAAAAACCACATCGGTGCAATCTACAACCGTTTCGAAACTGCGGGTCTTAAAATTGTTGCAGCTAAAATGGTTCACCTTTCAAAAGAGAAAGCTGAAGGTTTCTACGCTGAGCACAGCGAGCGTCCTTTCTTCGGTGCTTTAGTTGAGTTCATGACATCTGGTCCAGTAATGGTTACTGTTCTTGAAGGTGAGAACGCAGTACTTAAAAACCGTGAAATCATGGGTGCTACTAACCCTGCTGAAGCACTAGCTGGTACTTTACGTGCTGACTACGCAGACAGCATCGACGAAAATGCTGTTCACGGTTCAGACGCTGTTGAATCAGCTGCACGTGAAATCGCATACTTCTTCGCTGACGAAGAAATCTGCCCACGTACTCGTTAATTTCGAGTTCACAGCTAAGTCTGTGATGCAGAAGAAAAAGGGCTTTCGGGCCCTTTTTTAGTCATCAGCTAAGCCTATTGTAAATCTGTTTAGCTAATGACTAAGTCGATTAAATAATATACAATCGCGCACCAAAACTACTTACCACCGTCACTGATTGAGGTTGTTTCATGACCACTGAAAAAAAGATTAATTTGTTAGATTTAAACCGAGACGCAATGCGTGAGCTATTCGTATCGTTCGGTGAAAAGCCATTCCGTGGCGATCAGGTGATGAAATGGATTTATCATTTTGGTGTAGACAATTTTGACGATATGACCAACGTCAATAAAAAGCTTAAAGAAAAACTAAAAGCTGAATGCGAAATTGTTGCTCCAGAAATCTCTGTTAAGCAAGTGGCAAGTGATGGCACCATCAAATACGCCCTATTGCTTAAAGGTGGCCAAGAAGTCGAAGCTGTTTGGATCCCTGAAAAAGACCGTGCAACTTTATGTGTTTCATCACAAGTTGGTTGTGCTCTTGAATGTACGTTCTGCTCTACAGCACAACAAGGCTTTAACCGTAACTTATCTGTGTCTGAGATCATCGGTCAGGTTTGGCGCGTAGCAAAAGACATTGGTTTAGACGGTGACAGCACAAAACGCCCTGTGACTAACGTGGTAATGATGGGTATGGGTGAGCCTCTGCTTAACCTTAAAAACGTCGTACCTGCGATGGAGCTTATGATGGACGATTGGGGTTTTGGTTTATCAAAACGTCGCGTTACTTTAAGTACATCTGGCGTGGTGCCTGCGCTTGACTTATTAAAAGAGAAAATCGACGTAGCGCTGGCTATTTCACTGCACGCACCAAGCAATGAGCTGCGTGATGTACTGGTACCAATCAATAAAAAGTACCCAATCGAAGAGTTTTTAGCGGCGTGCCGTCGTTATATTGATGGCTCTAAAGCAAATAAAGATGTGACTATCGAATACGTTATGCTGCAAGGTGTGAACGACAGCACAGATCAAGCACACGAATTGGTTAAAACACTAAAAGGGACGCCTTCAAAAGTGAACCTTATTCCGTTTAACCCATTCCCGGGTAACGAATATGGTCGCTCAAGTAACAGCCGCATCGACCGCTTTTCAAAAGTACTACAAGCAGCGGGCATTACCTGTATTGTGCGTCGTACACGCGGTGATGATATTGATGCAGCTTGTGGCCAATTAGTCGGCGACGTTGTTGACCGCACTAAGCGTTTAGCGAAGAAGAAAATGCGCGAAGATAACGCAATTGCGGTAAATGTTCACCAAGCATAATCACAATATTTAAAGTAAAGCCTTTGTGCTAAACCTTTTATTTTTAAAATAATAGATGCAACACAAAGGCTTTTCGGTAAGATAGGCATACGGAATCAAAGAAGAGATTAGGTAATGCGATCTATACTTGCCCTAACAGTTAGTACATTGGCATTAGCAGGATGTGTCACAGAAAATAGCTACGACGGCAGTAACAGACCCGTTGTTGAAAAAGAAATAAACAACAGTGGTGCGGCGCGCACCCGTATAGCCCTTGCTTTACAATACTTAAAAACAGGCAATAATTCTCAAGCTAAGTACAACTTAGAACGTGCTGCCGATTTTGCACCTGATATTCCCGAAGTTCATTATTCTCTTGCCTATTATTATCAACAGGTTGATGAACCAGAACTCGCCGATAAAGCCTATCAACGCGCATTAAAAATTGCTCCAAATGATCCAAACACCTTAAATAACTATGGTGTATTTTTATGTGGTATTGGCGAATACGACCGTGCCGCTGAAGAATTTCTAAAAGCTATCGCAATTCCTAGCTATATTCGAGTTGCAGAAAGTTATGAAAATTTAGCTTTGTGCGCAATTGAGTTTGATGACTTTGATAATGCAGAAAAATACTTAAAATCAGCTTTAAATCACAGTTCACAACGCGCTTCATCGCTGATCACTCTCGCTGGACTTCATTACGCTAAAAGTGATTTACACAAAGCAGAAAGCGTTTTAGAAAAGTACGAATCAACAGGCCGTGTTACCCCAAGAGCATTAATGCTCAGTTATTTAATTCAACAGCGAATGGGCCACATCGAGAAAGCTGAAAAAACAGCCGGGATCATTTTACAAACTTATCCAGGTTCGAGCGAAGCAAAGATAATTTCATCAGGCCAAAATAAACGCTCAGAATTTGAAATTTTACGCGAAAAATATCGTCAAGCTCAGTTAGAAGAGCTACAAATTTCAAGTGATAACTTAGCTGTGAGTAAAGAGCAGCCAAAAATTCGTATCGTAAAGAAAAAAGTACCGCAAACAAAGGCACGAACAGGTCAAAGCACGGCTCTGTCTGCTGAATCTAACTCAAAACCAGCTGCGCAAGCGCTAGCAACAACATCGAGTAATGATCAACAAGCATACGCTATTGAACCATCAACAATTGATGAAAATAAAAGCCAGCAGACAGCTGCAAAGATTGAAACTGAAAGTACCGGCTTTAAAACTGTTACTTCAACACCAAAAAATAGTAACCAAGCTGTCGATACGTCAGCCGTAGTAAGCGCGCTATCTGTTGACGTTAACCCACAAACCACTGCCTCAGCCAGCTTACCAAATACTAAAAATGATGACGTAACGATTGTCTCGTTTGGTGAACCACAATCTGCTTATAAACCAGAGCCCTCGGTTTCATCAAATCAAGTCGAAGCGGACAGTTCAGGCAGTGTGGTATTTTACGAAGCACAAAAGGATGAAAGCGTATTTAGTACCGACTCTGGGTTTTCATCTACATCAAGCCAACCTAGCTATAATGTGAGTGCAGAGCAAGTACAACTCCCCATGCTAAACCCAAGTGTACCTGCGCTGAATATTCCCTACCATATTATTCAAAATGGCGAAAACCTATTTAGCATTTCGGTGCGATACAATGTTAAACTACAGCAGATTTTGCAGTGGAATGGCTTCAAAGAATCGGATCGGGTCGAAAACGGCACCAAAGTGTATTTAAATGATCCGAACATTTATCACACGATCACTGAAGGTGATACGTTGTACAGCATAGCCACCCAGCATGGCGTGTTAATTGATCAATTAATGCGCTGGAATAAATTGAGCCCAGACGTTGCCCTTGAACCTGGGCATAGACTCTTATTAGTGGACCCTGACTCATACTCATTATGAATGAAGAAAATAACCTAGAACAACCGCAAGAAACGCTCGGCCAAGCGCTAAAAAAGCGCCGCGAAGAAGCAGGAATGAGCCTTGAGCAACTTGCCAGTGCATTAAAACTATCCGTTTTACAGCTGCAACGCCTTGAGAACGATGAGCACGAACTACTCGGCCCTATTACGTTTGTAAGAGGCTACATTAAAAGCTATTGCCGTGAGCTTAAAATTGATACTCAGGCAATTCTTGCTCTTTTACCTGAGCAAGTTGAGCCAGCTAAAAAGTCAAAGATGCAGAGCTTTTCGCGTCGTACAGAAAAAGAAGCAAATGATAACCGCTTGATGCTGTTTAGTTACTTTATCTTAGCAGTGATCATTGGCTCATCGGTTTTTTGGTGGTGGCAAAATAGCTCACCAGCACTTGAAGAACAAACCGCGACCGTAATGCCAAGTCAGCTCGAAGCCAGTGAACTTACACCAGCAACAGAACAGTTGAGCAGTGAAACTGAGCAACTTAACGCGCAACCAGCAACAAGTTCAGTGCCACCAGAGAGTGAAAATGCACAACCTGCTACCAATGATGCCAACGTCGTTGAAGCTAAAAAGCCTATTGAAGAGCAGAGTAATTTAGACCCAGAACACAGCACTGTGGTAATGCACTTCAATGAAGACAGCTGGGTAGAAATTCACGATGGCAATGGCGATCGTATCGCATTTGGAGTTAAAAAAGCCGGTTACGTGATGACCGTAACAGGCCCTCAGCCGTTTAATGTTGTACTTGGCAAACACCAAGTGGTTGATATTACTTTTCAAGGTGAAGCCGTCGACACCTCACATTTTGCCAAAAATCGCTTAGCCAAATTTACTTTACCGTTATCAGAGTAATCGCAATGTTTTCAGAATCTCCTATTAAACGCAGAAAATCGACCCGTATTAACGTAGGTAATGTACCAATTGGTGATGGTGCACCAATTGCCGTTCAGTCGATGACCAACACCAACACCTTAGATATCGATGCCACGGTTGCGCAAATTCAAGCTATTCAAGATGCGGGTGCCGATATTGTGCGCGTATCTGTGCCGACCATGGAAGCGGCTGAAGCATTTAAAAGCATTAAAGAACAGGTCACTATTCCACTTGTGACCGACATCCACTTTGACTACCGTATTGCGCTAAAAGTGGCACAATATGGCGCGGATTGTTTACGTATTAACCCAGGTAACATAGGTAGCGAAGAACGTATTCGTGCCGTTGTAGACTCAGCGCGTGAGCACAATATACCTATTCGAATTGGTGTCAACGGCGGTTCATTAGAGCGTGACTTACAAGAAAAATATGGTGAGCCAACGCCAGAAGCATTACTTGAATCAGCTATGCGCCACGTTGAGATCTTACAACGTTTAGACTTTGATCAATTTAAAGTATCCGTAAAAGCTTCTGATGTATTTTTAGCGGTGGGAGCATATCGTCTACTAGCTAAAGAAATCGACCAGCCTTTGCATTTAGGTATTACCGAAGCAGGTGGTATGCGTTCGGGCTCTGTTAAATCAGCTGTTGGCTTAGGTATGCTTCTTGCCGAAGGCATTGGTGACACACTACGCGTTTCACTTGCTGCCGATCCGGTACAAGAGATCAAAGTGGGTTTTGATATTTTAAAATCATTACGCATTCGCTCACGCGGTATTAACTTTATTGCCTGCCCGAGTTGCTCACGCCAAGAATTTGATGTGGTAAGCACCATGAATCAGCTTGAAGAGCGACTAGAAGACGTGGTTGAGCCTATGTCAGTGTCTGTTATTGGTTGTGTGGTAAATGGTCCAGGCGAAGCACTCGTTAGCGACATAGGTCTTGCAGGAGCTAACCGCCGTTCTGGTTTATACATTAACGGTGAGCGTCAAAAAGCACGTATTGATAACGATAACATTGTTGATCAGCTAGAAGGTTATGTGCGTGACTTTATCGCCAAAAAAGAGAAAGAAACGCCAATCGACATCAAAATCGTTGAATAATTCGCATATACTCGGCAAACCCTCAGGTTTGCCGTTTACCTTTATCGCCCAAACGGTATAATAGCGGGTCAATTTTTTAGTTTTTCTTGATGCGCGATTTTTCAGCGCAAGTACAGTATTTAGGATTTATCAGTGGCAAAACAAATTCAGGCAGTTCGTGGTATGAACGATTGTCTGCCAGGCGATACGCAAATTTGGCAGAAAGTAGAAGACATTTTACGTGAAACAGTTTCATCGTTTGGTTATCAAGAAATTCGTTTTCCAATTGTTGAATCAACCGACCTTTTCAAGCGCTCTATCGGTGAAGTGACTGATATCGTAGAAAAAGAAATGTATACCTTTGCTGACCGTAATGGCGATAACCTAACACTTCGCCCTGAAGGTACTGCAGTATGTGTGCGTGCAGGTAATGAAAACGGTTTACTGTATAACCAAGAACAACGCTTATGGTACATGGGTCCGATGTTCCGCCACGAGCGCCCACAAAAAGGCCGCTACCGTCAATTCCACCAATTTGGCTTAGAGACATTCGGCATCGCCACTGCTGATATCGATGCAGAAGTTATTTTGCTGACAGCCCAATTATGGAAAGAGTTTGGTATTAGCGAACACGTTCGTCTTGAGCTTAACTCACTGGGCTCAAATGAAGCGCGTGCTGACTACCGTGATGCGCTTGTTGCCTATTTAGAACAGCATGTAGATGTACTAGACGAAGACTCAAAACGTCGTATGCACACTAACCCATTACGCGTTTTAGATAGTAAAAACCCTGATGTACAAGCAATTTTGACTGATGCACCTAAATTATCAGAGCACTTAGACGCTGAATCAAAAGAACATTTTGCAAATTTATGTGAACGTTTAGACGCTGCTGGCGTCGAATACACGGTTAATGAAAAACTAGTGCGTGGTTTAGACTACTACAACCGCACTGTGTTTGAATGGGTAACCGATAGTTTAGGCGCACAAGGCACTGTTTGTGCCGGTGGCCGTTATGATGGACTTGTAGAACAACTCGGTGGTAAAGCAACCCCTGCAGTTGGTTTTGCTATGGGTCTTGAGCGTTTGGTGTTATTACTTCAAGCCTTGGAATGTGTAGGTGACATCCGCCGTAGTGCTGATGTATATTTGGCAGCCATGGGCGACAAAGCAAGCATTCAAGCGCCAATTATTGCAGCTCAATTACGCAATGACGTTGCTGGCCTTCGTGTTATGGTTCACGCTGGCGGCGGCAACTTTAAAAAACAGTTAAAACGCGCAGATAAAAGCGATGCACTCGTGGCCGTTATTATCGGTGAAGATGAATTAGAACAAGGCGTTGTGACAATTAAGTACTTACGTGAGCGTAAAGAACAAGTCACCTTAAAACTAGAAGAAGCGAAAACGCTACTAGCTGAGCTTATTTAAGCCCAGCTAGCAACAGAGGTAAGCATGGAAATTTATTCAACTGAAGAACAACAAGCAGAAGCAATAAAACGCTTTTTCCGTGAAAACGGTTTAGCACTAGGTATTGGTATCGTAGCTGGTTTAGGTGGACTATACGGGTGGAAAGCGTATAACCAAAGCCAAATCACCAATGCAGAAAATGCATCTGATTCATTCAATCAACTTGTTGAAAGTGGTGCCGTGCTAGAGAATGCGGATAACTTCATTAAAAACAATAGCGAATCAAGTTATAGCACATTAGCTGCTTTTGTTGCTGCTAAAGAAGCAGTAGAGAAAGGTGACCTTGATACAGCAAGCGAAAAGCTAAACTGGATCATCACTAATGAACAAAATAAAGAGCTAAAAGCAACGGCAACAATGCGTCTTGCACGTGTTCACCTTGCACAAAAACAATTTGAGCAAGCATTAACAACCTTGAATGCACAGCTACCAGCATCATTCACAGCTGCAGTTGCTGAATTAAAAGGCGACGTTTATGCTGCACAAGGCGATAAAGCAGAGGCGCGCAGTCAATACCAAGCTGCTGCCGACAATGGTGGCCTTGATAACAATCCGTTATTACAAATTAAACTTGATGACTTAGCACAAACTAGCCCAGCGGCGTAAGGGGTTAAGATGAAAAAGTTAACAGCGGCAACACTTGCTCTGTGTATCGCAACCCTAACTGGGTGTTCGTCAAGTGATGACGAAGAAGAACTAGTATTACCGCAAATTGTTAATCAATTTGAAACGGACGTAGTGTGGCAAGAGTCAATTGGTGATGGTGTTCAACACTATTTTTCACGTTTAACACCTGCTGTACACGATGATGTGGTGTATGTTGCAAACCGTGAAGGCCTAGTTGAAGCGCTATCGCTTGAAAATGGCAACACGCTATGGCAAACAGACGTACGTGAAAATGCATCTTTTTGGCCTTGGGAAACCACAGAAAGTGCCAAATTATCGGGTGGTATTTTACAAGCTTACGGCAAGATTTATATTGGCTCTGAACACGGCTATTTAACAGCCCTTGATCGCGAAACCGGTGAAATTGTTTGGCGCAAAACAATGCCTGGCGAAGTACTTGCTAAACCAGCTGCAGGCGATGGCCTAATTTTTGTAAACTTAGCTTCTGGCAAATTATTAGCTGTGCACCCAGATACAGGTGAAGAGCGCTGGCGCTTTGAACAAGAAGTACCACCGCTAACATTGCGTGGTCAAAGCTCACCAACCGTCGCAAATGGTGGTGTATTACTTGGCCTTGAAACAGGCAAGCTAAGCGTACTAATTTCAGAAAACGGTTACTCTGCATGGAGTGCTGAAATTGCCACACCAAAAGGGGCATCTGAATTTGAGCGTTTAGTTGATGTGGATACTCAAGCACTGATCAGTGGCCCATATGCTTACGCAATTGCCTATAATGGTAATTTAGCCGCTGTTGACATTCGTTCTGGTAATGTTGTTTGGAAACGTGAATATAGCAGCTACCGTGATTTATCTATGGATAGCCAGTCTATCTATGTAGTTGATAGCGATGGCGTTGTTTACGGTCTAGATAAGACATCAGGTATTGAGCGTTGGAGCCAACCGGCACTACGCGGCTGGTACTTAACAGGCCCAACTGTGGCTGGTAAGTATTTAGCACTGGGTGACCAAGAAGGTAACCTGCACTGGTTAGACAAAGAAACGGGTGAGCTTGTATCGCGCGAAGACTTTGACAGCTCAGGCTTCTTTATCGAGCCTGTTGTTGCCGGTGACAAATTAATTTTATACACCCGAGATGGTGAAGTTAGCGCGGTTAAAATCCCAAACTAACTTACTAATAGTAAACGTTATTTTTCTAAGGCTTCGCTTGGCGAAGCCTTTTGTTGTTTTTTTAAGAGGTAGTTTATGCTTCCCGTGATCGCTCTTGTTGGGCGACCCAATGTGGGCAAATCCACATTATTTAACCGTTTAACACGTACTCGTGACGCCCTCGTAGCCGACTTTCCAGGCTTAACACGAGATAGAAAATATGGCCAAGCTGACTACGATGGCTATGAATTTATCGTGGTAGACACGGGTGGTATTGACGGCTCTGAGCAAGGTATTGAAACCGAAATGGCTGAGCAGTCGCTATTAGCGATTGAAGAAGCCGATATCGTGTTATTTTTAGTTGATGCTCGCGCAGGTATGACTGCTGCCGACCAAGCGATTGCTAACCATCTACGCAAACAACAAAAGAAATGTTTTGTTGTAGCAAATAAAGTAGACGGTATTGATGCAGACTCATATTGTGCTGAATTCTATCAATTAAGCCTAGGTGAAGTGCATCACATTGCAGCGGCTCACGGCCGTGGTATCACGCAACTCCTTGATACGACTTTACAGCCAGTTATTGCTGAACTTGCAAGCGAAAGTGAAGAGCTTGAAGAAAGTGATGACGAACTAATTGATCTTTACAGCGAAGATGAAGAAGGCGAAAACAGCGAGCAAGCCTTTGCCGACAAGCCTATAAAGCTTGCTATTATCGGTCGCCCTAATGTTGGTAAGTCAACACTTACAAACCGTATCTTAGGTGAAGAACGTGTAATCGTTTACGATATGCCGGGTACCACCCGTGACTCTATCTATATACCGATGACACGTAACGATAAAGAATACATCCTTATCGATACCGCAGGTGTTCGTAAGCGTAAAAAAGTAAGTGATGTTGTTGAGAAGTTCTCAGTTATTAAAACATTACAAGCAATCGAAGATGCCAACGTCGTGTTACTAGTGGTTGATGCGCGCGAAGGTATTTCTGATCAAGACTTAAGCCTACTAGGTTTTGCTTTAAATGCAGGGCGTTCTTTGGTTGTTGCTGTAAATAAGTGGGACGGCCTTGATGATTACGTTAAAGAGCGTATTAAGTCAGAGCTTGATCGCCGCTTGGGCTTTATCGATTTTGCACGTTTGCATTTTATCTCTGCCTTACACGGCACAGGTGTTGGTCACTTATTTGAGTCAGTAGACGAAGCCTACGAGTCAGCAACTAAACGTATTAGCACAGCTATGCTGCGTCGTATCATGGATATGGCACAAGCCGATCACCAACCGCCACTTGTTCGCGGTCGTCGTGTTAAACTTAAATATGCTCACGCAGGTGGCTATAACCCACCACGTATCGTGATCCACGGTAACCAAGTTCATGACTTACCTGATAGCTATAAACGCTACTTAATGAACTATTATCGCAAAGCATTAAATATCATGGGTACGCCAATCAAAATTGAATTTAGAGAAGGCGACAACCCTTACGCTGGTCGTACTAACAAAGTGACCTTATCGCAAAAACGTAAAATCCGTGCGTTTGCGAAAGAAAATCGCAACAAGTCTTAGCCAATTGCTAAACTAAGTGTAAAGTATTAAAAAAAACCTTGTGAGTATGACTTACAAGGTTTTTTTATTACTAAAACTATGCTTTATTTAATAAACGAACAATAAATAGAGCAACATAAATGGACTTTTTAAGTCAGGTTATTTACGTCGACAACGTAGAAGAAGTACTCGACTTTTACTATCAAGCATTTGGTTTTAATACCAATCATATCAGTGATGATGCCGATTACGGTGAACTTGTTACAGGGCCTGTTAAGCTTGCTTTTGCAACCCATCCGCATGCGCAATCGTATTTTAAGCAAGGGTATATTCGTGCCCACCCTAAGCAACCTGCACTTGGTTTTGAGCTAAGGTTCAGCTGCCATAATTTAGTAGAAAGTTACGATAAAGCAGTGCTTGCTGGCGCTGAGCCATTGTGCCCGCCAACTAAAAAAGACGCCCAGCATTATGCGTATGTTCGTGCTATTGAGGGCACCTTGGTATGTTTAGTAGAAGATTAGCCTTTGGTAAGGTCAGTCTTTTGTTAGATCCGTTTTAGTAAGGTCAGTGTGTAGCTCAAGGGTTAACTCGCGTAATAACTCGATTCGCTCCAAACTCATGTTTGAGCGCGCCATTAACTTAGCCGTTAATGCTTCGGCATCAGTTTTAAGCTGCATGCCCTGCTCTGTTAATGAGATTACTTTTTTACGCTCATCTTCATTCGATACCTGACGCGTCAATAAACCTTTCGTTTCTAAGCGTTTAACTATCGGTGTTAAGGTGCCTGAGTCTAAGTGCGTATCATGAGAAAGCGCTTTTAAACTCACCTGATTTTTATACCAAAGTGAGTGCATCACAATATATTGCGGATAGGTCAAGTCATAAGCTTCAAGGATTGGTCGAAACGCTCTGATCAACGCATTTGTTGCACTGTATAAAGTGAAACACACATTGTCTGATAAGTTGTTGCTCATGCTATTACCCTAAACTGAAATACAGCCGTATTATTGCCTTAATTTAGTTTGCGCGCAAATTATTTTCTGACGATCTATTGCCTTTTACCGTAAACTTCATTAAATTGGCCGCAAATAGTTTGCGCACAAATAATTTGCGCAGGCTATAATTATTCGCTCACTAGCCTAGCTAGCTCAAGTATTCGAGGTTTATATGGTTACAAGTCAACAAATTCACTTAGTTTCACGCCCAACGGGCATGCCTACACAGGCTAATTTTGCGCAGGTAGACGTATCACTTCCAGATTTGAACGACGGCGAAGTGTTAATTAAAAATACTTGGATGTCTGTCGACCCTTACATGCGCCCACGCATGATCGATCGTAAATCATATATCGCGCCTTTTAACTTAAACGAAGTGATGGAAGCCGGTGCTATCGGCGAAGTAGTTGAATCACGCAATAACGACTTTCCGGTAGGAAGCAAAGTAAGTCATATTAGTGGCTGGCGTACCATGCACATTAGCGATGGCAGCGATTTAACCCTACTACCTAGTGTACCACTGCCTGACCAACTGTTTTTAAGTACTATGGGCATGACAGGGTTAACCGCATGGGCAGGTTTAACAAAGGTAATTAGCCTAAAAGAAACCGACACTGTGTTTGTGTCAGCGGCATCAGGGGCTGTAGGTAGCGTAGTGTGCCAAATTGCTAAGCTAAAAGGCTGTAAGGTAATTGCATCGGTTGGCTCTGACGAAAAAGCGCAGATGGTAAAAGCGTTAGGCGTTGATGAGGTAATTAACTATAAAACGGTAGCAAACCTAACAGAAGCTCTTGAACAAGCGGCACCACAAGGTATTGATGTGTACTTTGAAAACGTAGGTGGCGATCATCTGGAAGCCGCACTTAATGTAATGAACGATTACGGCCGTATTCCTGTTTGTGGCATGATCTCAGGTTACAATAACGACACAGCACAGCCAGGGCCAAGCAACCTGTTTTATATCAACTCGAAAAAGCTCACCATGCAAGGCTTTATCGTGATTGATTATTTTGATCAGTTCCCTGAGTTTATTGAGCAAATGGGCGCGTGGATCAGCGAAGGTAAAATTAAATCTGAAGAAACAGTTTACCATGGCATCGAAAATGCCGTTGATGCATTTCTTGGCCTGTTCGAAGGTAAAAATAAAGGAAAAATGCTAGTTAAGCTTTAACACTTAATAGCTAATAAAGCCTGTATCTTAATTGGTACAGGCTTCTTTATTAGGCAAGTTTAAAAAATACGATTGCCGAAACAAGCACCAACCCCACATAGGAAAGAAACAAAATCCCAGCTTGGCGATGTTTTTTTGCATTCGCTCGCACAGTTTCGTTCTCTGTGGAATTTAAAAGTGTTAAGCCCTTTTTAGACACAAACACCATAGGTACTTTTAAAAATCGCGGTGCACCCAATTGTTGCCACAGTTCCGGCTCTAAAGTTTTAACCGATTGATAGTATTTATATTCAGCGCTCGCAGCATAAAGCATTAACAGCGCCCACACTAAAACCAATATTATTGTTATTAGCATAGATTACCTAATCAATTGAATTAGTTAGGTTTAAAGTGTATGCCATCAAACAAAATGCACAACCCGCCAAATTGCTTACTTTGCCCTGTAAAGCGAACTACCATATTGATTCCTGAGCAAATGTCCTTTGCTTAACCCTGCTTCAAATAATGTCATAATTAAACCAACAAAAGGTACAAACCAAATTAGGCAATTCCAGCCCGACTTTCCAATATCGTGCCAGCGTTTGACTTGAGAAGCCATTAGTGGCCATTGAAATAAAATAAATATGCTAATAAAAAGAAACATATCAACTACAGCAATAGTTTGAATCACAAAATAAAACCCATGCACAAACCAAAACTGTTTTCTATTCAAACGCCCATGAAAAGAAAACAACACATCAAAAAGCTCTAAATCTCGAGGTTTCGAAAGATAGACAGATTCGTGAGTAAGTTCAGCGTCTGGTGTTTTATATAAATTATCAGTCATTCAAAATCGATAAATAGGCAAGTTCTGCTAGTTTTTCTAAAGATGACGTTGCATTAGACTCAGGCTTTTTAGCATGAACAGAGTGACGTCTTTTCGGGATTTTAACTTGAATAAAACCATGATTATTGGCCATATCAATACGCAGCATTTCACGCTCATTTGGCGTTAAATGATTTTCATGGATCTTTTCAAGCTCACCATGATCGAGCCAAATAGCTGCACAGTTTGGGCACTCGTCTATTTCAACCACTTTTAGTGGACTAAAAAAACGCCGCATCATCACCACGTCAGGGCACTTCGGGCAATTAATTCGCGTTGCTATATCAACACATTCTGTTGGCAAGGTTTGTAAATGAGCCACCAGCACTTGCGCGGGTTTTAAACTTGGATCGCTAAAGTGAAATATTTGTCGGTTATCAAAAAATACGCCACCAGATTTTGATAAATATACTTTAACATCGCCAATACTCACTGCTTCAAGGGCTGTTTTAGTACGTGGGCAAAACATATTACATCCTTGTTTGTATGATTAATTTAGCGCTTTTGTTATTAACGGCTTAAGTGGCTCAGGTAAGCTGATGTGTCCAGCTAATACAAATTCATGTGCTTCATCTGACATTTTTTGCCATGTTTTACGAATAATACCCAGCCATTTTTGCTCATCGTAATCAGGCTTGCTACTTGCAAAGTCAAGCATGTAATGCTCAATAAACACGAGGCTTGCGATATCTTCAATCAATTGGCTATCAGGATTTCGTTTTATATTCTTTTTAGCAACGGCTGCATAAACACGCTCACAATCAGCCGTTGAATAACCAGCCGCTTTCATGAGGGCTGTTACACGTTCAGCATGAAAATCATATAAAGCTGTGCGCCATTGATAATAACCTTGCTTACCCATAGGAAAATCACTTCGCGGAGAGCGCCAGCGCTCAATATGTTGCCCTCGGGCAGCAATATGCATTAGCTCATCGGCTTGAGGCTTAAAACGATTGAGTATATCGGTCATACGCATGGCATATAAACCTTCTTTTGCAAATTCTTGTTCATCGACTAGAACTCGGTTTGGGTCTACTGCATTGGCTGTATCAATGGCTTTAATAACGGCGGTATACATCATGGGTTCTCATTGTTATTGCTTCAAATTGATTGTAAATGGCAACAATCACTTTGGCTATATTGCATCAGGCGATCTGGTACTGCTAGCTTGAGATCTAGTTTTGCAAAGTTAAATCAGCAGCAATACTTTGCTTTGGTTTTTCTATCATGCGCGCGAGCTCTTTTTCGCCATCGCTAACGATAATGGTTGGCGTATACAGTAAATCGTGCTGCTTTGCTAAACCGGCAGGATCAAGCTTATCGTAGCCTACAGCCACCAATTTAAGGGATCCTAATTGCACATTCGCTGTATCAATAAGTTTTAAAAAACGAGGGACTTCACGTTTAGAGTCATGGCACCAAGTGCCTAAAAACACTAACACTTGCTTACCTTGCAGTGCTCTTATAGTACTTAGCTCTTCTTCACTGGGTGAGTAATCATTATATTCTTCACTAAAAGCAGGATAGTCTTTAAGTAAGTCTGCAACGCTGATATCTCCACTATAGGGACCTGAGCTTGCAAATGTAAAAACAGAAAATAACAATAAAGCGATATAAACTAATTTTTTCATATTTTGTTCTCTGAATATTTTTCTCACCATAACCAATTTAACAGCAACACTCCAGCATGCTATTAGCGTGAATCCTGTTTTTTTGCAGCATAAATTGGCATGTAGAGTAAATGCGAACTACTATATTAGATATATCTAATATAAGGCCTTACAATGCATACTTTAAGAACGATAGCGCTTTGCACTCTATTGCTTTCACCTAACCTTTATGCCGAAACGAATTCTGCTACCCTAGAAACCCAAGCAGCTGAGCGAGCAACTGAATTTGCCACTACGCTCAAATCAGCACTAGGAGCCGCTATAAAACAAGGCGGTTTAGTTGAAGGTATTAACGTGTGCAAAATGCAAGCCCCTGCTATTGCCGAAAGCTTATCAACCGATGGTTGGACTGTGGCACGTAAAAGCACTAAAAACCGAAATCCGAACAATAAACCAGATGACTGGGAAGCTGAGAAAATCGCCCAGCTAGTTGATATGATCAGAAACTCAGAAAGCATTGATAATGTGACTTTCTCGACCAATAAAGATGGCCAATTCCGCTTTGCTAAAGCGATAAAAGTCGCGCCAGTTTGCCTCAATTGTCATGGTCAAACGATTGCTCCAGAAATAAAGCAAGTGCTTAGTGAGCATTACCCCCATGATTTAGCCACAGGCTATCGGCTTGGTGATTTAAGAGGAATATTCTCTATTACCAAAACACTTGAAACGTCTGAGCCATAAAATATAAGCCTTATGCTCGCTTAGTTTGCTCTTAGCCATTAAAATACGCTTTTAAAATTAACCAAGGTGTTTTTATGTCTTTTCCTCCTTGTCCAAAATGTAATTCTGAATACGTATATGAAGATCAAAACAACTTAGTATGCCCAGAGTGCGCTCATGAGTGGGATCCAAATGCTGTTAATAACGATGATGTGATCGATGTAAGAGATGCTAACGGCACCTTATTGGTCGATGGCGACAAAGTGACTGTTGCGAAAGATTTAAAAATTAAAGGCAGCTCACAAGTAATTAAAATTGGTACCAAAGCCGTGATCCGCCGCGTGTTAGATAAAAAAGACCACGAACTAGACTGTAAAGTTGATGGCGTAGGTGAAATGATGGTAACTGCTAAGTTTGTTAAAAAAGCCTGATAACATTATAAAATTGTTATATATTGCTGTGAATAATTACGCAGCAATTTCAATAAGCTAACTTTTTTAATAGCCAAACTTTTCAACAACAATCCCCGTTACTTCACAATGTTCGCAGCTCAACTGCCAGCCAGCAGCCCATGTGGTTGCACTAAGATTTCCTTTGCAAAGTGGGCAAACTTCGCCAGCAAACGTACTGGGGGTAATATCTTTAGCTTGCTTGGAAAACGGTCTTAAAAACCAAAGAATATTATCGTCGATACTGATGGTTAGATCGTGGCGTAGCGTCTCGCAATAAGCATCAAACACCGCTTGTTTGTACTGTTTTTCGTGCTCAGCAGATTGACTGGCATAAACACTCAACGCATTTTCGATGTCTTTTAGACGTTCGGGCCATGCATGTGCGTCTATATTCGCTTTACAATCTAACAACTCTTCAAGAGTGTAACTTGCATAGTTTGGTTCAAACATCATTGCCATCCTTGCTTTGGGTTATTAATTCTTTGGGTACTCAGTGCTTTAGATATAACGTACCATTTTTATTTATTTGCAAAAGCCATTGTTCAAAAAAATTGTTCGCGATACTTAGCTCTTCATCTGAAAGTGTCGGGTATTGTCTTTGCTCAAACCACGCATAACGATTATACACATCGTTATTTTGCGTGATTTCCATAATTAGTCGATTTATTGCGTAGGCTTTTGCTGCACTATGCTCACCAACTTGTTCGCTGTAATACATGCTCGCTAAACTCATCAGCGCTTGTTCACTACCCTGCTTCGCTGCTTGCTCTAAAAATACGGTTTTACGCTCTTTAAAACTATCACGATTTTTGATGAACTCTGCACGTGACAACTTCTCAGGAAATTGCGACTTCATGTAAAATTCGGGCGTTAGCCCAGCAAACGTTTGCTGCGCATAAGCGGAGCCATTTTCTGCAGCCTCTGCCAAATAACTGTAAAAAGAACGCCGCGTTGCTAAATCTAATCCTTGGCAATACTCATATTTATCTAAAACACGGCTTTGTATATCGCCAGCATCACTAAACTCATAGATTTCAGCCAACTTTACTTCAAGGGCCTGTTCATCTAAAGGCGCATTAAAACAATACTTAAGATTTAGCCCGATGAGGTAGTTAGCCTCAGCATCACCTTGCTGAGCACGTTGCTTTAGCTCTGTAAAATGTTCAATAAGCACACCATCAAAACGCCAATTTGGTGGTTTTTTGATAATAAGTTCACGGCTGTCATTAACTTCACTTCCTTGCTCATCTGATTCATCAGCTAACAAACTCGTTTCAAGCTTGATAGCAGGCATGCTTACTTGTGCCACAACTTGCTGCGTAGTTTTTATATCATTTGAAGATTCTGAATTGGTTGCAAAGATTGCAGCTTCTCGTGAAAAAAATTTATAAATAACGAACAACAGTACTGCAATTAGAAATGGCTTTATTCCTTGCCTAATAAAAGCATACCTAGACATAACAACCTACTTTTCATTTTTGTTGCTAAGTAAGTTACAAGAAAACAAGGATGAAAGCGAAACTTAACTGCGGTTTCGCTTTTCAGGTATATAAACTATTTGCACTTGAGGCTTATAATTAAACCTAAGAAACCAGCAGTTCTAGCATTTGCTCGTTTTGAATCAGTGGGCATTTTGTCTTTTTTTGCTGCTTATTTTAGGCCTTTATTAGGAATATTGTGTATGGAAGCATTACCGTATCTTCAAAAGGTGACACTCAAACGAGAGCACGTTTTCTCTTTTGATACATATCCATTCTCTATTCCTGCTGTTAATCAGCTCTTTGAAATAGACTTTTCAAACATGTCACAATATTTGTAGGTGAAAATGGTTCAGGAAAATCGACTCTTTTAGAAGCAATTGCTATAGCCTTAGGTTTTAACGCCGAAGGTGGTTCTAAAAACTTTAACTTTCAAACTCAGCAATCTCATTCAGAACTTCATAAATACTTGCTACTCTCAAAATCGTTTAAGAGATACAAAGATGGTTTTTTCTTGCGAGCTGCAAGCTTTTATAACGTTGCATCAAATATTGATGACTTGGATTCGGGATTTTCTGGAGGAGCTAAGCTGATAAATGCCTATGGTGGTACATCCCTTCATCACCAATCACATGGCGAATCGTTTTTAGCGCTTATGGTAAACCGCTTCATCGGCAATGGGCTTTACATTTTAGATGAGCCTGAGGCTGCCCTTTCTCCTGCTAGGCAGTTGGCTGTTTTAAGTCGCATGTTTCAACTAATTGAACAGAACTCTCAGTTCATTATTGCCACACACTCACCGATTTTAATGGCGTACCCACGCGCAAGAATCTACCAAGTGGGAGCACAAGGTATTGAACAAATAAATTATGAGGATACTGAGCATTACCAAATTACAAAGGCATTTTTAAACAACCCACAGCCAATGCTCGAAGAGCTTTTCAAGCCTGAAGGTGACTGATTTTGTTATTTCTGATGCTATGCATGAATAAAGGTAAGCAATAAAGCATGCTTACCTTTATAGGGCGTGTTTAGATTTAACTAAATTTGTTTTGGCAATTTAGTCGAAATAAAAGCAGTAATAACAATAAATAACAGTGAGATAGCTAAACAGGCTGTTAAGCCATACACCTGAAACACTAAGCCCGACAACACAGTACCAATTAAGCGACCCATGGCATTGGCCATATAGTAAAACCCGACATCAAGTGATACGCCATCGGCGTCAGCCATGCTAACAATTAAGTAGCTGTGCAAAGATGAGTTAATTGCGAATAACACGCCAAATAACATCAACCCGCCTATCAGCATTGGTTTTACAGCCCAGTCAAAGCCAATAGCAAGGGCAATGACTAAGGTGACTAAAGCAAGCAATGATGCCCACTTAACTGTTTCTGCACTTGGTGATGTTTGCTTATTAAGCTTAATAATTTTAGGTGCAAAAGATTGCACAGCCCCATAGCCAATAACCCAACTCGCTAAGAAGGCACCCACGGTCCAGTGGTCCCAATCAAAGGCTTGTGATAAAAACACCGGTAGTGCAACTACAAACCAAACATCACGCGCACCAAACAAAAACAACCTCGCGGCTGACAAGATATTGATTGAAATGCTTTTTGAAAATATCTCGTTAAACTTAGGTTTGTTTTTGGCTTTACCTAAATCATTTTTAAGTGCATAAAGACTAAAACACCACACCACCAGCAAAGTGGCAGCCATGGTTAGCATTGCACCTTTAAACGACATTAATGTCAGTAGTAAACCACCTAAAAAGAAGCCCACACCTTTTAAGGCGTTTTTAGAGCCTGTTAGTATCGCTACCCATTTAAACAAGGTGCCTTCTTGGCCACTGGCAACCAGCATTTTAATTGAGCTTTTAGCACTCATTTTATTGAGATCTTTTGCAATGCCCGACAGAGCCTGCGCTAACATCACATAGGCAACACTCAGCCATTCAGCGGGGACTGCCAACATGAACAAGGCTGCAACCTGTATGGCAAGGCCAATATTCATGGTTTTGTTTAAACCAAGCCTTGCGCCTAAATAGCCGCCCACTAAGTTAGTGACAACACCAAAAATCTCATAAAACAAAAACAGCATGGCAATACTCAAAGGCGAGTAGCCAAGCGCATGAAAATGCAGTACCACCAACATTCTCAATGCGCCATCTGTTAGCGTAAATGCCCAGTAATTCCCGGTGACAATTAAGTACTGCTTTATATCAGCGGGAAGATTAGCCAAACGCGTCATTTCTTTTAACCTTGTAGTGATCGCGCAACTTTACGGGCAAGTTCGGCGGTGCGGTTTGCATAACCCCATTCGTTATCGTACCAAACATACAGCTTAACTTGAGTCTCGTTGACAACCATGGTTGATAGCGCATCAACAATGCTTGAGCGTGGATCAGTTTTGTAATCGATAGAAACAAGTGGCTTTTCTTCATAGCCTAAAATGCCTTTTAGCTCGCCCTCTGCGGCTTCTTGCATCCATTGGTTAATTTGCTCAGCGGTGGTTGGCTTTGTTACTTCAAACACACAGTCAGTGATTGATGCGTTTGCTAAAGGAACACGAACCGCGTGGCCGTTTAATTTGCCTTTAAGTTCAGGGAAAATATGTGTGATCGCCGTTGCAGAGCCGGTTGTAGTTGGAATTAAGCTCATGCCGCATGCGCGAGCACGGCGCAAATCTTTATGCGGCGCATCTAAGATAGTTTGCGTGTTAGTAATATCGTGAATAGTGGTCATTGAACCATGTTTGATACCAATTTTTTCTTGCAATACTTTAACCACAGGCGCTAAACAGTTGGTAGTGCACGATGCTGCTGTAACAATATCATGCTGATTTACATCGTATAAATCATCGTTTACACCCATCACTATATTAAGCACACCGTCTTCTTTTACAGGGGCAGTAACAACGACTTTCTTCACACCTTGGTCAATATATGCCTGAAGTAGTGACTTTTCTTTCATCACGCCAGAGGCTTCAATAACAATATCGCAACCAGACCAATCAGTGTCTGCAATCGCTTTATTTTGTGTGACGTTAATTACGTGACCATCGATGATCACAGCGTTGTCGTTACTTTCAACCTCATGAGACCAAATACCGTGTACCGAATCATACTTTAGTAAGTGAGCTAATGTAGCTGCATCACCCGCAGGGTCATTAATTTGCACAAACTCAACGTCGTCCCATGCAAACGCTGCTCTTAGCGATAAACGCCCCATGCGGCCAAAACCATTAATGCCTACTTTAATTGCCATTGTTAAGCTCCTACTTTTTAAAATTGTCTAACTTGTTTTACCGGGTTTGCCGACAGTTAACAGCAAACCGTTTTGTTTAATTGCAACAGCGCGCCACACGAGTTGGGCGATCATCGCCCATCGCATTTAGCCTTGCTAACTCGTTTTCTATGAAATTTGGTTCGTTTACCACAGTCGAGGTAATTGCTTGTTTCATCCACATAGGTAGAGTCGGGTTTAAAGAGTAAAACACCCACTGCTGGTGTTTTCTATCCGACAAAATGCCTTGTTTTTTAAGCTGTGCTAAATGCCTTGAAACCTTTGGCTGGCTCTGCTCATTAAGTGCCGTCATTAGTTCGCATACGCAAACCTCTTGCTCAACGGCGATGAGCAATAAGCTTTTTAAACGAATATCATCTGCAAGGGCTTTATAAAATGTAGTTGGTGAAATCGATGCTGGTTTTTCTTTGTTATGGGATTGCACAAACTGTTTAATTCGCTCATTGAGCTCTTGCAAGGTTTTTTCAAAGGCGTGAGGTTCAGGACGCGTTTTAGGATCAATAAAGTCCCATGCAAGGCAATGGCTGCCATCGACACGATTAGCGCATTCTTTTACAGCGTCATCACATAGGGTAATGACGTAATCAAAATGCAGATTACTGACATCGTTTAAGTGCTTTGAGTGTAAGTCATCGGTTTTTAAGCCAAAATGTTCAATCGCCGCAAGCGTACGAGGGTCTACCGCATAAGGTTCGGTACCCGCACTAAACACCTCAAACTCACCTTTACCATGATGTTTAAGCAACGCTTCAGCCATAATTGATCGGGCTGAATTTTCTGTACATAAAAAGAGAACTTTCACGACTCACTCCATAACAATTTGGTTATATAATATTTTTGTTATATAAAGTACGCAAGTTATTTATTAGTTTAATGCTGACTCTTAGTGAGAGTTATAAGAGAGGTAATGATGGTTTATCTGGCTATTTACTTACTTAGGCTTGGGTGATTTTTTAAAAGGCTGCTTTAATAGTTGCAGCCTTAGCAAACTTATTTTGAGGACTTTTAAGAAGTTACTGATGCTCCCTTAAGTCTCTTTCAAATTCAGTTTCTGTTTTAACTGGAGTGCAACGCGTAGTGACTTCAGTTTTGCCAATTTTTTCTGGTTCGTCTGAGCTATAAATCGTGGTGTTATAGCTTCGATCTATTTCCCCTGGGCAGTGATGTTCTGCGGTCACTACATCCTCAAACTCACCCATTTGCTGCTGAGAGGCACAGCCAGATAAAAGGAATGCAATAAAGGTTACCGTGTATTTCATAACGAATCCTTTTCAAAAGTTCGGGGTGAGTTTTTTGGCACATTGTCTTGGCGTAAAATCCATTTTGCTATGTCATCTTTACGCATAAACTTAACCCTCTTGTGCTGCTTTGCATAGGTTATAAAGTCATCCAACGCTTTCACTCTGGCTGGAGTGCCCGCTAATCTATCGTGAGCACTGATAGACATCATTCTTCTGCGTTGTTTGCCCTCTTCGTAGAGCACATCAAACTCGTCCTTAAGCTCTTGTAAATACGCTTTACCAGTCATGGCTGTGCTGCCAGTGTAGCGAACTATATCGTTGTTTCTATAAGTGTATGGAACAACAACAATGTCGTCACTTCCAACGGGGGTTAGCGATGGCTCATCACGAGATAAATCGTCTATATGATAAATAAAACCTAATTCTTTAAGGATTTTGAGTGTGTTTTTTGAGTGCCTCATCCAAAAAGCGTTAAACCCCACAGGCCGTTGCCCTGTTACTTTTTCAATGATATTTGCACTTTTTATGTATGACTGTCGCTCTTGCTCTTCACTCATAGAGTATTGAGGGGTCCATGTTTGTCCGTGCCCTGATGCTTCATGCCCGCGCCGAACGACTTCTTTTGCTAATTCAGGATTTAATTCAACAGCTCGGCCAACCATATGAGAGGTTACTTTAATTTGATGCTTATCCCATAAGTCTAGCAGTCTAGGTATGCCTTCATTCATGCCATACTGGTACCAAGAAGGCGAAATAGTGTCAGGATAACCCAGCTCTTGCGGTGGAAACGGGCCAGGATCTGATGGGTCTTGCGCTGTTGCCTCAAACTGCATCGAAATAGAGATCACAAGTTGAGCATCATCAGGCCAAAATGCAGGTGTTGCTCCCTTCGCTTGCACTACACCTAAGCAACTAAAAACAACCCCAGAAGCAATTAAAATTGGCTTTAAAAATTTCATCATTTATTCCCTTGGTATGCTGTGTAGTCTGTGTAACCGCGCTCATCACCACCAAATAAAGTAGTAGGATCTGATATTTCATTTAGAGGTAAATTGTGCTCTAAGCGATAAGGTAAATCTGGGTTTGCAATAAACTTTCTGCCAAACGCAACATAGTCAACTAAGCCTTCAGCAATTAGTTTATCGGCCTTTGTTAATGTGTAATTTCCTGCAACCACTATTTTGCCACCAAAGCTTTCACGCAATTTAACTCTAAACTCATCTGTTACGATGGGAGCATCATCCCAATCAGCTTCTGCTAAATGCAGATAAGCAATGCCGAGTTCATCAAACTTTTTAGCTAAATATAAAATGGCATCGATTGCTTGCGGATCATCCATGCCTCTTTGTGTAATGAAAGGTGCTAATCGAATAGCCGCTCTTTCAGGGCCGATAGCTTGGCTAATGCCGGTAATGATTTGCAGCGCGAACTTTGCTCTATTTTCAATATTACCGCCGTATTCATCGGTACGTTTGTTTGATGTTTGCCTTAGAAATTGATCTATTAAATAGCCATTGCCTGCATGTACCTCAACACCATCAAACCCTGCTGCAATCGCATTCAAAGCAGCTTGTTTATAGTCTTGAACAATGCTCTTAATTTCACTGGTCGATAATTCTCGTGGTGTAGGGCAATCAAGCATATTCCCTTCGCCATTTTCATCAACCACCCACACTTGCGCATTTGGAGCAATAGCACTTGGCGCAACCGGCAAGCCGTCTGGATGAAAGACGCTATGCGACATTCTGCCAACATGCCACAGCTGAGAAAAAATGAGTCCATTTTGCTGATGAACAGCCTGCGTTACTTTGCGCCATCCGTTGATTTGCTCTTCAGTGTAAATCCCGGGAGTAAATGAGTAGCCCTTTCCTTGTGCTGAAATTTGCGTTGCCTCTGATACAATAAAACCTGCACTGGCTCGCTGCGCATAATATTCTGCCATTAAACTTGTCGGAATATCGCCAGGTTGAGCCGTACGTGAACGGGTCATAGGAGCCATCACTATTTTATTTGCGGTTTTATGATGACCAATTTGGCCTTTATTAAATACTCTACTTTTCATATGTGTACCTTTTAAATAAGCTCACTGCGTGTAAATAAAATTTCTATTTTTAAGCCATCAGGCCCTTGAATAAACACTTGATGCTCATTCGCTGCCGGCACTTCCCGCTCAACGAATGGTATTGAAGTTGCTTCTAGCCGTGCTTTAACTTCTGGATAATCAGTTGCAAAAAAAGCAAGGTGGTCAACTGTTGATAAGCCCTTTACATTTGTTGATACCGAAGCTTGGGTTAAGTAATCAGACTGCGATTCATTTATCCCAAACTTAGCTGCTATATGAATGCATGGCGTATCCAAGTCGTCATATAACCAAACACCATCAAAATCAAATGCTGGCCTTGGCCCCTTTTTAAGGCCTAACGAAGACTCTAAAAACTGAGCCATGTGCTGGATGTTTGTTGCTAAAAGCAGAGCGTGGTTAAACTGCATTTCTATCTCCTTCAAGTGATGAAATGAGTTTAACTATTTTGACTAAATTGATAATTAACCTTAAAGTTAAATCAGTATTCATTAAAACTGAAGAATAATGTCAAAAATTGATGATATGGCGCTTTTTGTTCACGTTGTAAAAGCGGGAGGTTTAGCCGCTGCGGGAAGAAAATTGGGGCTTTCGCCTGCAAGCATGACAGCACGAATTAATAAAATTGAGCAAAATTACGATACGCGATTGTTAACACGTAATACGCGCAGTATTGCCTTAACAGATGCAGGTGAACGTTTTTATAGTGGCTGTTTAAGAGTATTAGCAGAAGTCGAAAACACAGAAAACATACTTCAAGAGTCGCAACAACGCCTAAGAGGCCAGCTGAAACTCTCTGCAACATCTGACTTTGGTCGCCAGTTTGTTGCACCTGCATTAGCAGAATTCATCAATAACCACCCAAATGTTAAACCGCATTTAGTACTGACAGATGGGGTTACCAATATTGTTGAGGAAGGTATTGATCTGGCATTTAGATTCGGCAATTTGCCTGATAGTAACTTAATTAGCCGCCCGCTATGTAATAACCGCCGAGTTCTTTGCGCCTCACCTAGCTATATAGAATCGTTTGGCTTGCCAAGGCATCCCGAAGCTTTAAAAAAACATCGTTGCCTTGTACTTGAGCGACTCGGACAACCACTAAATGACTGGCATTTTGAGATAGATAACACGCACTTTTCTATCAAAGTAGCTCCCCACCTTTCATGCTCAGACGGTGAGGTGATTAGACGCTGGGCAAATCAAGGCCATGGCATAGCCTTAAAATCATACATTGATATCAAAAATGATCTCAAAACAGGCGACCTTACTTTGGTGCTGGATGAGTATGTTCGAGGATTTAACCACAGCGATAAAAAAAGTGTCGGCCTACAGGTGATATATCCAAGCAGGCAATTTCAACCTCGGCAAGTGAAAGCGTTTATAGAGTTCTTTGAGTGTTGGTTTAAAGAGCACTGCTAACTTTAAATAAATCGCAAAGTAGATTTAATCGTTAAAACTACTTTATAAGCATATTCACAGCCATAATTACCAATAGCCCTGCAAAGATTTTTTTGATGGTAGAGACAGGTAAATGATGCGTTGCTTCTGCACCTAATGGCGCGGTAAACCACGAAGTACACACAATGCCAAACAAGGCAGGCAAATAAACAAAACCAGCAAAGCCTTCTTTTAATGTAAAGTACTGACTGCCATAACTGATGTAACCCACTGAGCCAAATAGCGCAATGACAATACCGCACGCCGAAGCACAGCCAATAGCTTTTTTCATATCGACCGAGAAAAACGTCAGTAACGGCACAAGTACCGCACCACCGCCAATACCTATCATGGCAGAGAGACCCCCCGTGATGCTTGTATATAGTGTCAAAAGGCCTTTATTAGGTAGCGTTCGTGTTGATTGGCTATCATTTTTACTGCCTAAAATCATTTTTAGTGCAATAAGCACCACACTCACAGCGAATACAATTCGCACCACATTTGCGGGTAATAGTGAAGCCAAAAAACCACTGATAAGTGCGCCTAATGCAACCCCTGTCATCACCCACGGAGCCAATTGCCAAGGCACATTACCATTTTTGTGGTGGGCAATAGCTGATGAGGTTGAAGTAAACAGAATTGAGGCAAGCGATGTAGCAATCGCCACCAGCACAACTTGCTCAGCAGGTAACACCTGAAAGTGCAGCAAGATCATGCTTAATATGGGCACAATCACCAAACCGCCGCCAATTCCTAATAGCCCCGCTAAAAAGCCAACCCCGCTGCCAAGTACGGCGCAAGCAATAATAAGCACGATTAATTCGTTCATTGTATTTGTCTGTGTTGTTGATTTAGGGAACCGAGTATAACAACAATAAAGTACGGGGTTACTCTCAAAAGTCCTGTTAAGTAGTGAATATTACTCACGTTTTATATGAAATTACTGCAACTCCAATAAATTAATTTAGAAATCTAGACGTCCAAAATGACTTAAAAGCATTTTTTCACTATCCGTTCCTAAAAGTTTTACTAAAACAGTAAATATTTATGAATCTGCCTCATGTTTTACCTGAAATAAAAACGTTTTTCTTCATGATACTGAGCACGTATAAATTGATACCCAAGCCACCTCAAAGTTAATGACCTAGCGATTTAAGGAAGGTGAGCAGCAATCATTTATCTCAGGAAATATGGACACATTGCTATGAACAACGATTTTAAATATACAGTTAAAAGTTTAAAGCTAGACGAAAACTATCACCCATCTAACAGCACGCGTATTACAACTAACTTTGCTAACTTGGCACGAGGCGCAAGCCGTCAACAAAATTTGCGTAATGCATTAAAAATGATTGATAGCCGCTTTAATGCACTAGCAAATTGGGATAACCCGCAAGGCAACCGCTATTCAGTAGAGCTTGAAATCATTTCGGTTGATTTAGAAATTGCGGGGAGCGCTGAAGCTTTCCCATCTATTGAGGTATTAAAAACCAACATCATTGATCACCAAACTAATGAACGTATCGAAGGAATTGTTGGTAATAACTTTTCATCGTATGTACGTGATTACGACTTTAGCGTGCTATTGCTTGACCATAATAAAAACAAAACAGAGTTTACTATTCCAGATAACTTTGGTGATCTTCATGGCAAACTTTTTAAAAGCTTCATAAATTCAGAAACCTATAAACAACACTTTAAAAAACCTCCTGTTATTTGTTTAAGCGTTTCTGATAATAAAACCTATCATCGCACTGAAAACCAACATCCGATTTTAGGTGTTGAGTATCAACCGAATGAGTCGTCATTAACCGAGCAATACTTTAAAAAAATGGGCTTACAGGTGCGCTATTTTATGCCACCAAACACGGTTGCTCCGCTGGCGTTTTATTTCTTTGGTGACCTGCTGAATGATTACACCAACTTAGAGTTGATCAGTACGATTAGCACCATGGAAACATTTCAGAAAATCTACCGTCCAGAAATTTATAACGCCAATGCCGTGGCGGGTAGTTGCTATCAACCAAATTTAAGAAACAACGATCACTCTATCACGCAAATCGTTTACGACCGTGAAGAGCGCAGCCAACTGGCTGTTGCACAAGGTAAATTTACTGAACAACACTTTATTAAGCCTTATCAATCAGTACTTGAGAAGTGGTCTGCTAACTACACTATTTAATGAGAGTAAAAATGAAAAAGTTATTACCGACATCTACAGCAGGCAGTTTACCAAAACCTGCTTGGCTTGCTGAACCTGAAACCTTATGGTCACCTTGGAAGTTACAAGGTGCAGAGCTTACCGACGGCAAACAAGACGCACTACGCGTTGCCTTACAAGAGCAACAACAAGCTGGCGTTGATATCGTGAGCGACGGCGAGCAAACTCGCCAGCACTTTGTGACCACCTTTATCGAACACTTAAATGGCGTTGACTTTGAAAACCGTAAAACCGTAACCATTCGTAATCGCTACGAAGCAAGTGTTCCGAGTGTGATTGGCCCGGTATCACGCAGCAAACCAGTGTTTGTTGAAGACGCCAAGTTTTTACGTTCGCAGACCAAGCAACCTATAAAATGGGCGCTGCCAGGGCCTATGACCATGATCGACACCTTGTACGACGCGCACTATCAAAGCCGTGAACAACTGGCGTGGGAATTTGCCAAAATACTCAATCAAGAGGCAAAAGAGCTCGAAGCCGCGGGTGTTGATATTATTCAATTTGATGAGCCTGCGTTTAATGTGTTCTTCGATGATGTTAATGACTGGGGCATTAAGTGCCTAGAAAGAGCAATCGAAGGCTTAAAGTGCGAAACCGCCGTGCACATTTGCTACGGCTACGGCATTAAAGCCAACACTGATTGGAAACAAACACTGGGCAATGAATGGCGTCAATACGAAGAAGTATTCCCAAAACTTCAAAAGTCGAATATCGATATTATTTCGCTGGAGTGTCACAACTCTCGCGTACCCATTGAGCTATTAGCACTGATACGCGGCAAAAAAGTGATGGTTGGTGCCATTGATGTAGCAAGCAATAAAATTGAAACCCCTGACGAGGTAGCGCACACATTACGTGAAGCGCTTAAATATGTTGATGCCGACAAGCTTTACCCATGCACAAACTGCGGTATGGCTCCCCTCCCTCGCAACATAGCAAGCGCCAAGCTCAGTGCGCTAAGTAAAGGCGCAGAGATTGTGAGGGGGGAGATTCTAGCGGCTAGGCTCTAGCTCTAGGAGTAGTTGCGAGTTACTAGGGAAAGGGGGAAGTTGCGAGGATCGAGGTGCGAGGTGCGCATCTCCCTCGAGCCTTGTCGCCATAAATGACGACCTACATTGTAGGTCGGGCTTTAGCCCGCCAGATTTTAAATTTGAAATGGACCTGATTCTGTAGCAGCGATTTCACATCGCGTTTATGGTTTTATTTTTACGAGAGTAAGTTAGCGAGTTTCTAGGGAAAAAGCTAGCGAGTTACTAGGGGAAAGGGGAAAGTTACGAGGAGCGAGATGCGAGATGCGAGATGCGCTTCTACCTCATCCCTTGTCGCCATAAATGACGACCTTGTAGGTCGGGCTTTAGCCCGTCAAATTTTAAATTTGAAATGGACCTGATTCTGTAGCAGCGATTTCACATCGCGTTTATGGTTTTATTTTTACGAGAGTATGTTAGCGAGTTACTAGGGGAAAGGTGAAAGTTACGAGGTACGAGGATCGAGGTGTGCACCTACCTCATCCCTTGTCGCCATAAATGACGACCTTGTAGGTCGGGCTTTAGCCCGTCAAATTTTAAATTTAGAATAGAGCCGGATTATACGTAAGCGTGAAACGTATTTCGCGCGCCCGAGAACTTAATCCCTAGCGCCACTGTTAACCTTTAGGGTGTTTAAGCTCAAGCAAGTCCCATTTGTTGCCATATAAATCCTGAAACACCACCACAGTGCCGTAAGGCTCTTCTCTTGGTGATTCATTAAATACAACACCTTTACTTTTCATGCTGTTGTAATCACGCCAAAAGTCATTGCTGTGTAAAAACAAAAATACTCGACCACCGGTTTGATTACCAACAGCGTGCATTTGCTGTTGATTACTGGCTTTTGCAAGTAGCAGGTGTGTACCATTAGAACCCGGTGGCGAGACTAAAACCCACCGTTTTCCCTCGCCTAAATCGGTATCTTCAATCAATGTAAATTGTAACTTTTCGGTGTAGAAGGCTATGGCTTCATCGTAATCATTTACCACCAGTACAACACTGCCGATGTGTTGCTTTATCTCATTTTTCATTACAAAACCTTGCTGCATAAAACCCATTTGGATTATCAGTGTGCCTATTAACGAAAAACAAAATAACTGATTAAGTGAATGACAGTTTAAAGCCGCAGCACAGCAATATCAGCGGATAAAAAACAAGAAAATAAAGAATAAAATATTCAAAGAAAAGACACCAAAAAAGCTCAACCAATTGTTTTAATTGATCATGTATATATAAACACCAGAAAAACCACCTCGTCCCCAAAACGAAAAAACCCAATTAAATACAAAAAGTTAAATGCTTTTAGGTACAAAACAAAAGAAAATTCAAAAACATCAAATAAATAATAAAATATTCTTGATCTGTTCTATATTTGTACTATTTTAATTTAAGCAGCGACTGTATAGGTGTTGTATTTCGGTCACTGGTAATTAAAAAGTAAGATCCTTTAAGGGTCTTAGTTTCGCTATTAATGCTCAGTAACAACGAGTCAGATTAAAATAATAACAAATTTGAAAGGTGCAAAATGAAAGCTCTTCGCTTATCTAAAATGACCATTGCAGTTCAGTCAGCAATGCTATTGACTGCAAGTATGTCAATGCCAACCTTTTCACAAGAGGTGAAAAAGGACTTACCCACAAATAAAAATTCAGAAAAAAATCTCAAAGATGAAGAAATCGAAGTTATTCAAGTAACAGGTATTCGCTCATCTTTGCGTGAGAACTTGAATAATAAACGATATTCAGATGTTATTGTTGATTCTATTAATACAGAAGATATTGCCAAAAACCCTGATAAAAATATGGCTGAAGCGTTGCAACGTGTGGCTGGGGTACAAATTGAGCGACAATTTGGTGAAGGCTCGAAAGTGTCTATTCGTGGCACGTCACCCGAACTAACCAATACCCTAGTTAATGGTCAATCAGCCAAATCAGCATCCTATTTACCAGGCCAATCAGAAAGTAATGCCTTTGATTTTTCAAATATTCCAGCAGAGCGTGTTTCTAAAATTGAAGTCCATAAATCAGCTCGTGCCGACCTTGATGCCGGTGGTATTGGCGGCACCGTCATATTACATACTAAAAAACCTTTGGAACAAGAAGATGGCTATGGGTATTTTAATGTTGAATCAGAGTATAACGACTCTTCAAAGAAGTATTCACCACAAGTATCAACAGCCTATAATTTTGTCTCTGAAAATAAAAAGTTTGGCGCTTCAATTAGCGTAAGTCATCAACAACGCAAGGCATTTCGTACCGGTTTTGAATCAGATGGTATTGCTGGTAATGAAGGCGCGATCAGCACAGGCTTTGCACAAACAGATGCAATAGAGTGTCCAACAGAAGCATGTGCCAGCAGCGATATCAATCTGCGCCATATGAACAATCATGCCCTAATCATTACACGTCACATGGCGTTAAATGGTTATACCTACGGTGACTTAGAAGCAGTCGCAAATAATGGTGCTTATTGGCCAACAGAAGATCCCAGTAACTCTGGTGTATGGAACAACTATACACAAAATTGGGGGCAACTAGATGAAGTGATAGACCCAACTTATATTGACCCAGTATGGGGGCTTTTTTGGGGTAGCAGAAGAGAAGCAGGGTTAGGTCAAACTCCTGCTAGAACATTAGGTAACATGGTCTACGCGCCAGCTTTCTCAACCGATGAAAGCCGCCTAGATACAACTTTAAACTTTCAATGGGCACCTATTGATAACTTAAGTTTAAACCTAGAGATAAATCAGAATAAATCTGATCGAGATAATAAAAATGACAATTTATATGCTCAACCACACCGTATTGTACAACTGCTGTATAGCAACGAAGTGCCTGGCATCGATCCCCGACTCGTGATGGATCCTGAACGCGATATTGTTTTATCAGCAACCTACCCTATTGATGGCACAAATTTAGTTCGCGGTGCAGGCATGGTCTGGGATGGTAACAACTATTACGATGGCGATATTCGATGGGGCGAAATGATCCGTCGCGACTCAAACGATAGAAGTGGCACCGAAACTGAACAAAATCGCTACCATCTTACTGTTGATTTTGAACACGATGACTTTGTAATGAAGTTTCAAGCTGGTCACACAGAAGCAGAGAGTACCGTACTCGATCGTGGAACCACACTTGCCAGTCGTTATGGGGATTACGAAACGCTTTACTCAGGTGACGATGCATCTTTAAAAATCCCAACTTATGAAGGGGTCAATTTAGGGTATGGATATAACCCCGATACCGGCAAAGTATATTGGGGGCTTGAGGCTGACCCATCACTAACAGGGCAAGCGCTTATCGATGCACAACAGCGCGCTAAAAACTTCTTGCTTGCGCCTACTAACGAGTTTTATTTACTAACGGGTGGCTTAAATAACTCTGCTCGCTACCGTGAAAACACCGAAGATTTTCTGCAAGGAGATATTACGTGGTCTTTCGAGAATGACTTTTATATTGATAGCATCAAATTTGGCGCTAAGTATCGCGATATAGAACGTACACAGCGCTACTATACAGAAGGAGCGCGTTTTCATGGCTATGCAAATGAATCAAGTGATTTTCCTCTCATTCTAGCAGAGCAAATTGTAGGTGGTACAGTATCTGGCTTAGACTCTGCGGGTCATGATATACCTAATGAATATTTTGATATCGACCAAGCAAAACGTGACTCGTTGCTCAATGATCACTTTTTATTACTCAATTCAGAAGGCACACCGAATGAAGGTGCTTGTGTAGATGCAATCGCAAACTCAGCAAACCCTGAAAACTATTATGGCTGTCGTTCTGGTTTAACTGAATCGGCAGGATCAGCCTATAAAGTAACTGAAGAATTACTAGCCTATTATGCAATGGCAAACTTCAGTGGTGAAAAATTCAGAGGTAATGTAGGTATTCGCGTAGTCGACACACAACGAGAATCTGTCGGTAATGAAGTGGCAAAAGATGAAAATGGTCAGCTTCTTTCATACCCTATTGATGAAACCGATCCAAATTATGTCGCGGGTCTTGCTGGTTTTAATCAGTATTCGCCGCTTGTGCAAAAAAGTAGTACTAAAGACTATTTACCAAGTTTTAATATTGCTTATGACCTTGCTGACGATCTTGTTCTAAGAGCCGCCGCGTCAAAGAATATTTCTCATCCGAGCCTTACTCAGCTCAGAAGTAACTTTAGCTTAGTAACCGAACGCTACCGATTCTACACTGACGGTAGACAGCAAGATTTAACCCCAAATGGAGATGCTGAGCGCCTACCAATGGATTCGCAGCGCCGAGGATCGGTTGGTAATCCAAACTTAGGTTCATATTCATCAGTCAACTCTGAAGTAGGCGTAGAATGGTACTTTGCTGAGTCATCTATTTTTGCCATTACAGCCTTTCAAAAAGATATTAAAGATATGGTGCGATCATCATCTCAAGTTCAAGACTTAAGTTACCTAGGGGATGAAGGGAAAACAGATGATAACGGTTACTCAATATACGGAGACTACGTTGTTAGTTCTTACTTCAATACAGGTGAGCAAAAAGTAAAAGGGCTTGAATTTCAGTTACAACATGATTTTGGTAATGGTTTTGGTGGCTTAATTAATTACACTTATACAGATGTGCCGGACCAAAAGTTCAACACCTCAACCTTTTCATATGAAATCGCTGATATGACTGATACAGAAACTCATTTGAGTGATCCGTCTCAACGTGAGTACTTTGAAGTTACTGGTTTTAATACTCAAACAGTTAGCCAAACAGAACCTATGTTTGGACAGTCACAAGACACCCTCAATGCATCTATTTATTTTGAAAATGACACTTTTTCGGCACGGTTGTCATATAACTATCGAAGTGAATTCGCTAATGCCAGCTTTACAGACGGTATTCGTTACACTGATGCGCGCCAACAACTCGACTTCAAAGCGACCTATCAAATCCTAGACAATTTAGTAGCAAGCTTTGCAGTAACAAACTTAACCAATGAAAATGTTGTGCAATACATAAAAACATCACAAATTGTTAATGACCCAGTTATTAATAAAATGAAATGGATCGACGAAATTGGCGAAGATGGTGTCGCAACAGGCAATCGCGTTGTTGCTAAAGATGAAAATGGCAACAATATTGTTGAGTCTTCTGTCTCAGGAGAAGAGGCCTTTGCCATTTTATCGCAAGCAAGTGGTATTCCTGTTGAAGAGTTAAAACCTTATTACCAAAATCATTTAGATAAGATATTTGTTAATGAGTGGACTAATGGCCGTCGCTACTACTTAGGCATAAACTGGACCTTTTAGCGATTATTTTTCTATTAAGTGGTTATTAAAATAGCCACTTAATAGTTTACATCTAGCCTTCGCACCTCATTTACAGCAACTCGATTAAAGTAACTACTCAATACTTGTTAATCATCTGCAAAATAAACAAACCTGTTCTAACGCCCAACTATCAATCTAACTTTTAAAAAAGAAATTCTTTAAGCAAATAACCCACTACTAAAAACTTAAGCCATTATTTAGCAATACTTATTTTCTAAACCCTCAATAAAATAATAATAAAGAAGTAAGCCTGACTGGATAACCTAGCATCTTTTTGCTAAATTCATTTGGACCATGGAGTGGGATTTAGTTAAAGGAACAACAATGAACGAATTTGATATTTTCATTAAAAATATTGTTTTAAATTGCATACGTGAGCAAGGTAGCTGCAGTGATCTTCATGAAGAAGATGAACAACTAACTTTCTATGTGAACATAAACAGCAGCGATAAGTTATGCTCCCAGAAACAGTTTAAAATAACTTACCCAATTAGTTACTCAATTGAGTCTGCACTTAGATACGAAATCGATTTACTCAGATACCTAGATTCAGGTGAAATAAGAACCCCTTTTACATCAGATATTATTGAAGTACTAAAATCAGAACTTGAGTATTTTGTATCAAGCAGCAAACCGCAGGGTGAGTACCATATTTGTTGATACCTGAGTGATAGCCTGATAAAAAAAGTTTTATCAGGCTGTTACTAATCAAGTTACTGCCATTTCTTGCTGTAGCAGTGACGTGGATCATTTTATTGTATACACGCAATTAAATGGCAAGCTCTTCATTAATCTAGCCAAACATTGCCGGTTTGATGTGTCCAAAATATAGATGCTTTGCCATCACTACGCTGATAAAAATGCTTTACCTTTATCAGATGACTAACTTTTGAAATGACCTTTATATTGCCTTGAACAAACGCAGTTACTCGTTGCTGTATTTTAAGTTTGCTGGTTCTTCCTACTAAAGACTGCTAAGTGAAACTTTTAAACACAAAATGAGAATGCTTTAATTGGCTATTTTCAAACATCCTCATTGTGTATTCCAATTAATTCATCAGCTTATTGGTAAAGTAATTTTAATTTGTTTGGTAATAAAAGCTTGTTTTAGAGAGTGGTTTTATTATGTCGTACTCTAGACCAAAAGCATTTCTATCACCGCTTTTAGGTATAGTGTATTTGTCTAAAAGGACTACTCCCCAATGATTATCGCTAAGGCCACCAAAGATCACATTGACGCTGTCATACTCATCTTTTGTAATAGCTGCAACCTTATACTCAACCATTAAATCTCTGAGTTCTTGTGTATCAGCTGATAGCTCCATCAAGTTTGGCTCTGCATCAGGGCTTAGAATTTTATAATCGGCAGAGGGTACAAACCCAGCATATCTTGATGGTGTATAGCTTATTAATTGGGTGGGAGAATAAAAAGTATTGTTAACACGGTACACGTGCGGCGCAGATTGCTGGACAAGTTTTAAAGTTTGGCTATTTTTAAATGCCAAAATCTCTGCCTCCGATACATCTAAAAATGACCGAATTAACTTAAGTCTTTGTTCAGTACACTTTTCTTTTTTACAAATAACTAAATTTGGAAGTTTTGTTCCAACTTGCTCTTTAACATTTAAAAACTGGCTACCAAGCACTCCTAAGTTAAAGTTAGTGAACGCTTGCTTATCTTTGTCATTTTTAAATTTAGTGGCATGAATATCAAAGATGCTAAACGGATAAAAAGAGGGTAAGTAGGCAAGCTCTAAATCGGTTTGCGGCATCATTTCATCCATGTGCTTTAATACCGCGCGATACTCTTTATCTATTTCATCATTAAAATAGTCTGGTCTTTCAGCCAGTGCTGTAACAGAAAATAAAAAAGCACTACAAAGTAATATTTTGTTTAACATGAAAAAATAAATCCTTTTGATCAAAACTATTTTGAAAACCATACCATTTGGGTAAAAAATTACATAATTTTCAGTTGAGCCACTTTCAAGCTTGAAAGAAAATCAAAACAGATTAAAGCATTAAATTATTTATATTTTTTCAACATAAAATCTTATAAGCAACAATTTCATTATGCTAAGCTAGCTGCAATTATAAAAAAATATCATTGATTGGTATCAGAGTAGCTGTATGGAGTAATGCTCAGATGATAAGGATATTGTGCATATTGCTATTTGCAACCAATGTGGCTGCAAATGATGTTCAGAGTGAAATCAACCGTGTTCTTCACGGTAATACAACATATTCTGAATCTGTCGAAATTTTAGCTAGATTAGAGCAGCAAATGCCTTATGCAGATGTGCAAGATGATGCGCATGTAATGGCATTTAAATGTTGGTTTTCTAATACATCTACTCCTAGCGGGCTTAGTGAATATAAACATTTTCTAGAAACAGCCAAGCCAATCATCCAAAAAGCAAATAATATTACCTTAAAACATGAGCTTGCTGTCTGTGAAGCAAACCAAGAGTATACACAAGGTGATTATCAAACAGCTCTTGAGCACTTAAAGCCTATAATCAACACTACATCAGTAGAAAAAACAACCTCCCCTAAGCAATTATCAACCATCGCTACTGCTCACATTGTACTTAACCGAATTCAGTTAGCTAAAGGCAACTATCAAGAGGCATTCGACTCTGCAAAAACAGCTTATCAGTTATTTGAAAAAGCAGGTAACGACTACGAAAAAGCACTCGCATTAAAAGAAATCGCCGATATTCACATAGCGTTGTACAACTATGAACTTGCAATTGAACAATTGCAGCGTGCTAAGTTAGCGCTATCGAAATTTAATGAGCAAGAGCAATACAAGGTACTCGATTTACTCGCGTATGCTTATGAAGAAAAAGGCGACTTAATAAAGGCGGTTGAATTATACGAGTCGATTAAAAAAGATGTTCGTCGTTTCGAAAGTGATAATGGCTATGCTTACATATTAATAAAGCTGACAGAACTCAATATAAATTTAAACAGGTTATCTCAGGCAGAGCCATATCTAACTGAGCTAAAAACACTTTCTGTTGATGACAGTTGGATTTTGACTCTTTACAACTTCACTAAATCAGAATGGTACTTGGCTACAGCTCAGTTGCAAGCAGCCGTTACATCTCATGAGAAGATAGCCGGGCAACAACAATCTTGGCCCGAGAGCTTACAGGAGCGCTATTTAAATTTAACCTCACAGCTTGCCGCTGCAACAGGAGATACTTTCTTACAAATAACATCTCAGCGGCAATTAATCGATTTAATAAATAAAAAACAGCAGGCTTTAGCAAATAACATGCTTATTTCTGCCAGATTAAACTTTAACTATGAGCAACAAAACCGTGAAATTACTCGTTTAGAACATGAGTCAAAGCTACAACAAAAGCTTTTAGCAGTAGCAGAAGATAAGTCATTTTGGCAAGGCTTAACGGTGATGATAACTTGCTTATGTTTACTGCTATTCGCTATTTATACCTTCAAACAAGTTCGCCAGAAAAAGTATTTTGAAATACTCGCTTTAAAAGATGAGCTTACCGGCATACCAAATCGAAGAGCTATTCTAAATTTAAAACGAAGTGTCATGCAGCAAAACAAACTCAATAAACAAGTCAGCTCTTTGATTTCTATCGATATTGATTATTTCAAAGCGGTCAATGATCAATACGGTCACGATATAGGTGATGAATTAATCATATCCATAGTCAATACGATTGTGCACACAGTCCGTTGCTCTGACCGGGTAGGTCGTGTTGGTGGCGAAGAGTTTTTAATTGTGCTTGAGAATCAATCTTTAGAAAATGCACAGGAGATTGCTGAGCGTATTAGGCTTTCTGTTGCCGAAAAGGAGCATACCTCATTATCAATAAGCGCTACTGTTAGTCTGGGTGTCATTGAAATTGCACCTAACGAAACAACGGAGCAGGCCGCGAAAAGGGTCGATTTACACCTTTATAAGGCAAAAGAAGGGGGGCGAAATACTGTTTACTCTTAACTTTTGTAGGAGTTCAACAACAATCAAATAAATAGACTTAGGTTTTAACAAACAAATTAAACATTCAACTTTGTTCTGATTTTACGATAAATAATACGTAATATGACAATAGTCATAAATCTGTAATTTAATTAATTCATAATTGGCGCTAATTTAATCACCTAATGTAATGAACAAGTAATGGACAGTGCCTTGGTGCAACTTTCGTTTGCACTCCCCTCTAATGAAGACCCTTTATGTGCAGCGCTTGCGCACACTATGGAATATGAACAATTGCATTTTGCTGCCAATGAGCAAAAGCGTGTTGTATTTTGTTGTGTGCTACCTGACGATGCTCACGAAGGTGATGTGATCTCTATTAGTGCAACACGCCCTGATGCCCGCGAGTCTGCCTATTTTACTGCGTACACGTTAACACAACACGATTTAGAACAGCACGTGATCAGCCTTACTTTAGAAAATGTCACGCACAGTGGCGAATTTGTGCTGCAATTAATGCTGCATGGCATGCATGCAACACTTAAAGACAGCGCCCAATTCGATGTTAGCATTGCTGCAAGCACATCAGCAGAGCTTTTAACTAGCGAGCAAGCTAAAAACCAAGGTCTACGCCGTTACATCAGCAATATTGGCGCAACCTTTTTAGCTTTTTTTTAGGGCCTAGTCAGCAAAGCTAATTTTACCCATGGTAATATCGGGGATCCCTTGCTCGGTATTACCAAAGCGTTGTTGCCCACCCGACAAACATTCGTTCGCTAAAATCGCAAATAACACAGCCTCTTTTGCATCTGGATTTATACCTAACGAATCAGTGTTATTTATTACAGTAAGCTCTGGGCAATGAGCCAAAATAATCTCCATTAATAATGGATTATGAACCCCACCACCACTGGCGTATACAGCCACATCAGTTAAGCCTTCACTGCATTGGTTAATTGCTTTAGCAATCATAACTCCTGAAAACTGCACTAAAGTTGCCATAACATCTAAGTGCGATAACGCTTGCGTATTTGAACGTGCTTGTGCCGCTGCTAAATAGTCTAGATTGAACACTTCTGGCCCGGTGGTTTTTGGAAACCCTAAACCAAAAAATGCATCATCACACAGCGCAGTGAGTAAAGCTTCATTTACCGCGCCTTTTGTTGCAATAGCGGCATCTTTATCATAATGAAGGGGTGCAAAGTAACGCTGTACATAGGCATCCATAATGGTATTACCTGGGCCAATATCAGAGCTAAAAACCGCTCGTGGATCAGCCGATTTTGGCAAGTAGGTTAAGTTTGCAATGCCGCCCATGTTTAACAATATGCGGTTTTCACTGGTACTTGTGAAGTACAAATAATCACCATATACAGCAAGCGGTGCACCTTCACCACCCGCTGCTATGTGTTTTTGTCTAAAATCACCTATGGTGGTAATGCCAGCAGTCACTGCAAGATGATCGCTATCGCCAATTTGTAGCGTTGCATTGCCATATTCTGGGCGCTTATGTTGGTTTTTAGGGCAGTGATAAATTGTTTGACCATGACTGGCAATCACATCTATCTGCTCATTTTCGACCCCCCAAGAGGCTAACGTTTTTGCGACCATTTCACCATGTAACTGGCCAATCCATGGATTGAGTAAAGTGACTTCTTCAAGGTCGCACTCGCGTTTGGCAAATACTCGTTTTACACGCGTTTTATAATCATCGTCATAATCGACGGTGGTAAACTTTAATACTTCTACATGGGTGTTCATACCCTGCCCTGATACTTCACACAGTGCGATATCAAGACCATCTAACGAGGTACCACTCATCAGACCAATAATTAATTTTTTTTCTTTTTTTGCGCTTAAATACAGTTTCTCAATATGTTGATGCATAAATAAATCACTTAAAATCAGCTTATTAGATGTAAATAAGCGGGTTGACGACTTGGAATAGTTTATATTTTAAAATAATAGATTTAAAGAATAATTATTGCAAAGATTTTTAAATTGCTTTAAAACTGTACCAGTGTTCTCCCCAAAAGGAGAACACGACGTATCATAACAAAAAGTATGACTCTTTAAATTAACTAAATGGTCTAGGTAGTAAACCAACCTGCGTTGATTTAAATGATAAAACGCAAGGGAATCATCATGAAAGCAAAGACAACAACCGGACATCGCTCACTATTGCTGCTCTCGCCTTTAGCTCTCGCTGTAAGCTCAGTAATTAGTTATGCCCACGCAGAAGAAAGCACTGAAGCAAAAAAACCTGAAGTGATCACCGTAACAGGTTCACGTATTCAACGAACTGAGCTGGTTTCAAGTAGCCCAGTGGTGAGCGTTGATGAAGCACAAATTCACCTAGACCGTGCAGTGAACGTTGAAGATATTACCGCAAAACTGCCACAAGCTGCGGCGGGTGCCAACAGCACCGGTGCCACAGTCGGTGACTCATTTGGCTCATCAACGATTGATTTACGCGGCCTAGGCCAAAACCGTACATTGGTACTTATTGACGGCACTCGCGCCGTACCATTTAGTTTTCGTAACTCGGTTGACGTAAATACCATTCCTGCCGGATTAATTAAACGCGTTGATGTATTAACTGGTGGTGCAGCGGCGGTTTACGGTGCCGATGCCGTAGCTGGTGTTGTTAACTTTGTTTTAGACGATGATTTTACTGGCGCTGAATTCTCAACCAGTTACGAAAGTGCCGACGGCGGTAACGAAAAGCTTAACTTTGAAGCTATTTTTGGTGGTGACATCGCAGATGGCAGCGGTCATGTAACAGGCTATATTGGTTATACTGAGCGTAAAGAGCTATTAGCCGGCGAGCGTGACTACGCGCTTGAAAACTCAACAGCCATGATCAACAGCGGTGGTTATTATACTGACGTTGCATCTGGCAATAGTATCGGTATTGCTGATTCTGGTGCTGTAACAAGTGAGCGTCAAACAGCTAATTTCACTCCTGATCGTTATTTAACTCAACCAATGGACCGTTTTTCTGCGGGCTTATTATTCGACGTTGATGTCAGCGACAGTGCCATTGCTTATGGCCGCGCAATGTATTCTAAAGTGACCGTAAATGGTGCTGGTGCCAGTGGTCAAACCCCGATTTTTGTTAACGAGCAAGTAACCCTAACGCAAGACAATGCATATATTCCTGATGAACTACGCAACCAACTGACGTTTGACAGTGAAGGCAATGCCCTTGTTAATGTTGAACGTAACCTAGGTTTAGGTGTGCAACACACCGAAGCGGTACGTGATTCAATGCAATTTCAACTAGGTTTAAAAGGTGATATAACAGACTACCTATACTATGACGTATACGGTCAGTACGGTAAAACCGACGAAGTAGCCACCATTTATAATAATGCGTATCGCAATGATAACAGTGGTAATAGTCGCTTTGCTGCCCTTGCAAACTCGGTAGATATTTTTGATCCAAACCATGATTTCAGTGACTTTAGCGACCCACTGCTATATACCACTCGCGACCGTACACAAAGCGTAATCTCAGCAACGTTATCGGGTGATTCTGGGTTCTTATTTGAATTACCAGCCGGTGCTATTGATTTTGCAATTGGTTATGAATACCGTAAAGAAACCGGTAAACAAACACCGGGCGATGCATTTAGAAACGGTACCAGCTTCGCATCTATTAGCGCATTTGATATGGATGCAAGCTTTAGCTCAGAAGAATTCTATGCTGAAATTTTAGTGCCTATCTTGGTTGATAAACCATTTGCTGAAGAGCTTAGCTTTGAAGGTGCCTACCGTATTTCTGATTACTCAAATACCGAAGCAGAAGACACCTACAAACTAGGTATCAACTGGGCAATTAACAGCGATATTCGTATTCGTGCAAACCGCTTAACCGCGTTTAGAGCACCTAACTTAGGTGAGTTTGCCAGCCCAATCACAGCGCTATCGTTATCATTATTTGACCAAAACAGCGATCAATTTGTACCACGACTAGCAGGGCGTTATAACGGCGATCCATGTTTACTTGGTACCGGTGATGCGACCCAATGTGCTGCGCTTGGTGCACCGCCAGTTGGCACTGAGTTCGACTCAAGTACAGCAAAATATACCTATGGTGGTAACCCAAATATTAAGCCAGAGCAAGCCGAGTCAGATACATTAGGCATTGTTTACACACCTAGCTATTTAGAAGGCTTTGACTTATCACTCGATTACTACAGTATTCGCGTAACAGATGCGGTAAGCCAAATTCAGCCAGGTGCTGCGCTACAAAGCTGTTATGTTGACGACCCGAACCCGAACAACCCATTGTGTGGAGCGGTACTTCGTGATCCAAACACCGGTTTCATTAGCACAGCTATCGTTAATGACTTTAACTTAGCCGCAATTGAGCAAGAAGGTATCGACGTTGCAGCAAATTATGTCATTGATGCACCAGAGCAAATGGGTGGTCGTTTTAGATTCTCGTACCAAGGTAACTTTGTTACTAAACAAACGCGCCAAAACAACAGCACAGTGCCTGAAGTTGACTGTAAAGGAACTTATGGCAGTGCCTGTTCGGGTGACTTTGCCAGTGTTTTACAAGCTGACTACAAACACCGAGCAAGCATTGATTGGCAGTTAGATAACATGAACTTCCAACTTGGCTGGCGCAGAATTGGTGAAGTAGAGTATGCTGTTGACCGTTCAGAAACAATTTCAGCACAAAATTACTTAGACTTTGCCGCTGCATGGCAAGTTAATGAGGAACTTGCTGTTAACTTTGGTGTCGATAACTTATTAGATCGTGAACCACCAACACCTGAAATAGGCGCAAACCACTTTAACACTGTGAGTGATTATAGTGTGATTGGCCGCTCGGTCGGTGTTTCACTAAGATATGCTCCAAGCTTTTAATTAATCCTACTGTTTTAGCTACACAGGATTGATCCCCTCAAGCGCACCCTGCCCGGTGCGCTTTTTTATTTTAAACAGGCAGTCATTATATCAACAATAAAAAAGGGACAGCGTTTAGATTGTTGGTTATGATATGAGCAACAAAAAGCAGCAAGGAAGATGTAATGCTCAAATCAATAAAGTCAAAAATCCCATTTATTTTCCTGATTAGTATTAGTCTTTTTTGGGGTATGTATTACCAAGGTAGCCACCCATTAAATGACTTTGGTAAAGCAAACTTTGAATGGTTATATCTACTTGATGCACTGATAGTATTACCTGTACTTTGCTTAATATTAATTAAAAATAAGAAAGAAGCGACTTTTAAAGCATTGATGCTGTGCTCACTCGCTATTTTAGTGGGGAGTTACATTATTCCCGAACAAAACAAATTTTTAATGAATTACTTAGAGCAAGGTCGTTACGGGCTTTTAGCTTTGATTGTAATTTTAGAGCTAAGTGCTCTCATTACTGTGTACCTGGCAATAAAATCCGCTTTAGGCAAGCAAGCCGATCCAGATATAGCTATAGAAAGGCCAATTAACAAACTTTTCAAACAAAGTGCTATTGCAAACTTTTTATGTTTCGAAACACGGATGTGGGCTTTCTTATTTTACGCTAAACACATTAAACCAAGCTATTTCACTGGTGAACAACATTTTAGTTACCATAAAAAAGATGGATCACAAGCTAACTTACTTGGCTTTATTTTTATTATCTTGTTAGAACTGCCACTGATGCATTTATTTTTACACTTTGTATGGTCATCATCAGCAGCAAACATTATCACTGGTTTAACTATTTTTAGCCTTTTATTCTTTACTGCAGAGTATCGAGCGGTTGCAAAGCGTCCTGTTTCTATCAGTAAGTCGCAACTCGTTATTCGCTATGGGCTATATCCTGCTTACAATATTGCTTTAGCAAATATCAAAACTATTGATTTTAATACCGACTTCATTGCACGCGCACGCACAATCAAACGTTACAACTACTCTGGCTACCCGAATATTAAAATCACGCTCATTGAGCCTATTGGAGATATCAACACTGTTTTTCTAGGACTAGATAACCCTCAGCATTTTATAAACTTAATGAAGAAGGAACGAAATTATGCCATTTAGCGAGCAAGAGCGCAGTGCGCTTTTAGCACTCAAAGGTGTTGGGCCAACGGTGATAAAACGGTTTGAAGAAATTGGTATTGAATCGTTTGAGGAGTTAGCCGGGTTTGATGCCAACACAATTGCTGAACGTGTAGCGTCAATGCTGCATTCAAGTTGTTGGCAAAATAGCCCGCAAGCGAAAGCGGCAATCAACGCCGCTATAACGCGATCAAAGCAAGGCTAAAGTTCAATCACTTCTATTGCACCGCGCTTTTGCATGGTGACATACACTTTGCTTTGCGTATCGTTAAAGGCCAAATTAGTTGGATGCTGGCCTTTTAATTGGTAGCTATTTAATAGCTTGCCGGTAGGCGATACTTCAAGCACCTTTCCTGCACCGTAACGAGTGATAAACACATGTCCTTGATTATTAACGCGCATGCCATCTAAGCCATGCTCAGCAAACTTAATCAAAGCTTTTTTATTACTAATGTTTAAGTTCTCATCTAAGTCATATTGCCAAACAACTCGCTGCACACTCTCGTTCACATAAAGCTTGGTGTTGTCGTTATTAACCGCTACCCCATTGGTGGTACCCATGTTTTTTTCGAGTAAATGAGTGCTGCCATCTGCATTAATACGCCACAGCTGGCCCGTTTCGTTCGCCCAGTTAGGGTCACTTGCAAACAGCGCCCCGCTTTTGGTGATAGCAATGTCATTGGGTTGATTCATTTTACTATTATGGGCGAACACTTCTGCTTTATTGCTGCCAGCAGGTACTTTTAAAATATTGTGGTTAACATAATCAGCAATAAACAAATTGCCTTGTGAGTCAAACTGTAGGCCATTACCAACGCTGTCATTTGGTAGCCTTACAAATAACGATGTTTTGCCCATGTTATCAACGCGGCCAATGGTTCCTTGCTGGGCATAGTTCACCGCGTACAAGGCACCGTTATACATGGTTGGCCCTTCAACGCCTTGCGTAAAAACGTTATCTTTAACAAAGTCTTGGCTATCTATCGCTAGCGCAGTTGGTGAGCAAATAAGTGCGCTCAAAACGAAAAAATGACGCGTTGATTTCATGGTAATCCTTTTAATTATCTAAGCTGGTATACACTGCTAATATGGGATATTCGTTTTCACCAAAAGACAAAGTCAATGAGCGCCTTTCACCATCATCTAACTTAATGCCTTCGTCAAAGCTTTGCGGATGTACACGACGCCCATCAGCAAACAGCGCCATAATGTGGTCAGCCTGTAAAATACGCGAGCCTGATGCTTTGTTTTCAATCGTCACAACAGCTAAACGACGACCACTTTCACTGCTCATTAATACACTATGGACAATGCTAAATTGACTTTGCTTTGGGTAATGTTTGTCATCATTTTCAAATGCAAAATTACCGCTTTGCAGCATCACTGGATCAACCGATAACACGTCGTTATTTGCATAAGCATTAACAGTCACCAAGCCCACTAACAAAATACGCTTCATTACTATCCTTTTAAGTTAGCTTAATTTTAAAACAGCATACACCGTTCCCATATTTAGCGCAAAAACTCATCCTAAAAAAGGGGATGCGTTATCAAGTAATTACAATTTTAGTGTTGATTTTTAATGTTATGCCCGCAAAACGTTAAAGGCGTATCTTAATTTACTGCTGGCAAAAGGAGCCTAGTATGTCTGATATTCAAAATCGTCAATATATTCTTGAATCTCGCCCAAGTGGCGTAGCGAATGAAAACAATGTTGTTTTAAAAACTAACTCAGTATCAGCGCCAAAAGATGGCGAGGTATTACTCAGAACCATTTATCTATCACTTGACCCCTATATGCGAGGACGAATGAGCGATGCTGAATCATATGCTGCTCCTGTAAAGATTGGTGATGTGATGGTAGGCGCAACCGTATGCCAAGTTGAGCAATCAAACCACCCCGACTACCAAGAAGGTGAATGGGTATTGGCCTATACGGGCTGGCAAGAATACGCAATAAGCGACACTGAAGGCTTAATGAAACTGGGGAAAAACCCTGAAAATCCTTCGTATGCACTTGGTATTATGGGTATGCCTGGTTTTACCGCCTACATGGGGCTTTTAGATATTGGTGAGCCAAAGCAGGGCGAAACAGTCGTGGTTGCTGCAGCTACAGGGCCTGTCGGTGCAACTGTAGGGCAAATAGCCAAATTAAAAGGCTGTAAGGTCGTTGGCGTAGCTGGCGGTAAAGAAAAATGCCAACATGCCGTTGAAAACCTAGGCTTTGATGCCTGTATTGATCACAAAGCAAATGATTTTGCAGAGCAGTTAAGCGCAGCGTGTAATAATGGTATTGATGTTTATTACGAAAATGTCGGTGGCCATGTATTTGATGCCGTGTTACCCCTGTTGAATACAAAAGCACGTATTCCGTTATGTGGTTTAGTATCACAGTACAACGCTACCGAGCTGCCGCCAGGTCCAGATCGCTTATCTATGCTTATGGGTCACATTTTAAAGAAACGCATTAAAGTGCAAGGGTTTATTATTTTTGATGACTACGCCCATCGTTATGAGGAATTCGCAAAAGACATGCAAACATGGTTAAGCGAAGGAAAAATCAAATATAAAGAGCATCTTGAAGCTAATTTCGAAAATACGCTGAACGCCTTTAATGCGATGTTAAATGGTGAGAACTTCGGTAAAACTGTCGTGCAAGTTCAGCAGCCAATTTAAATTTCAAGGCGTAGTCAGCTTGGCTACGCCATTTTTAAGGATAACGAATGATTAAATTACACCATTTAAATAAATCACGCTCTAAACGTATTATTTGGTTACTGGAAGAGCTTGGTGTCGATTACGACATTGTTGCTTATCAACGCAATAAAGAAACCTTCTTAGCACCTGATGAACTAAAACAAATTCATCCGCTGGGTAAATCGCCCGTTATTGAAGATAACGGTAAAGTAATTACCGAGTCTGGCGCAATTACTGACTACTTAATTAGTAAGTACGGCAAAGGCAAGTTTATGCCAAGCCAGCAAAGCGACAGCTATGTTGACTATCAGCAATGGCTGCATTTTGCTGAAAGCTCTGCCATGGTGCCTCTTTTACTAAAACTCTTTATTACTAAAGACGGCTGTCAAACTAACTTTATTGCCGACTATGCCGATAATGAAATTGCAAAAATACTGAGCTATGTTAATCAGCAATTACAAGGTAAGCAGTACTTAGTCGATGACACATTGACCGGTGCTGATTTCATGATGTCTTTTGTTGTAGAGCAAGTTGCTCAGGCGGGTAAGCTGTCGTACTTCCCTGAAATCGAACGCTACTTTGAGCAGCTAAAAACTCACGAAAGCTATCACACAGCCAATGAGTTAGAAGCAAAATACGACTGATCTAATATGCAGTGACAATTTATAAACTGTCACTGTTTTCCTTCTTCAAGAAAATAAAGCTGCAAAGCTACCAATCAGGTTACACACACTTGGTTGCGTCCCGATTCTTTTGCCTGATACATAGCTTTATCCGCAGCCTCTATTGCTGTTTCAATATCATCGTCAGCGCGAATAGAAGAGACCCCAAAAGAGCCGGTAATTTTTATCTGTTTATCTTTACCTATATCTATTTCAAGTTCTTCAACACCGACTCTCAAGCGCTCAGCAAATGATTGAGCACCTTTTAGGTCTGTTTGTGGTAAGCATACTAAAAACTCTTCGCCGCCATAGCGATACAGATGATCATATTTTCTTAGGTGAGAGTTAATACACTTAACAAGAGCAACCAATACTTTATCTCCTACGGAATGACCATATTGATCATTAACACGTTTAAAATGATCGAGATCGATCATAATCAACGCACAGCTAAGTGACTTTCTTTTCGCAAGCTCATGCTCCTCTCGCAGATTGCTAAGTAAATGAGTGCGGTTGTTTGCACCTGTTAGGGGATCACGATTATGCAAAAGTTTAGAGAAGTCTTCATTCACTGCCTCAAATAAATAGCGGACTCTATCTAAATCTTCATGAAATTGATCCAAAAGATTGACCGGGATTTTTGAATTAGCTTCATTCAAAGATAAAAGTACTTTAGCCCCGTGGTGCATTTTTTGATGCGCAATTTCAATTTCAGCAAAATACGGGTGTAAATTTTTAGAACTAGAGGGGAGTTTATTAAACCAAAGGCCAAATTCGCATAATGCATGAGCATTATCGTCAAGATCTTCTTCACATGCTGGTACATTGGCAATAAGGCTACGCAGTAAGCGTTTGTACCAACATTGATGCCATTCAATTGCTTGCTCAATTGCAGCAATGAGTTCTTCAAGTTGTTTATTTGAAAGTGAAAATATCCGTTTGCCACCTTGATCAGCAGTAGCCAATTATCAAGCACCTTTTCATTATTTTCGTAAACTAAAACAATAGTTTAAAAAGCCTATAAGCTCAACAGCAAATTAAAAAAGTCGTGACTATTATTAAACTCAATCAACTAATCGATAACCCACAGCGGGCTCAGTTAAGATATGTTTAGGGCTTGCCGCATTTTGCTCAAGCTTTTGTCTTAACTGACCAATATGTACACGCACGTATTCAGGACGATTAATATACTGCTCTCCCCACACCTCAGATAAAATAGCGTTATGCGTTAATACCTTGTCTTTTTGCTGAAATAACAACAGCAAAATAGCGTACTCTTTTTTAGTTAGTTTGACTTCTTCAGCACCTTTACGCACCACATGTTTATGCGGGTCGATGTGAATATCGCCACATTGCAAAGTTAGGCTTGGTGTTGTTTGTGTGCGCAGAAGCACCCGAATACGTGCTAGTAATTCGTTTGCGCTGAATGGTTTAGTTAGATAATCGTTAGCGCCGTTATCAAGGGCGGTGACTTTTTCTGTTTCTCCGTCGCGCGCAGAAAGTACTAATACAGGGAGCAAACTCCACTGCCTAAACTCCACCAGCCAATCTTGCCCATCCATATCGAGCAAACCTAAATCAAGCAGCACTAAATCAAACTGCTGCTGGCTTAAAAGTGCAAACGCATCAAGCCCTTTCGCGCACACACTGACTTCATGGTTACTTGCTTTGAGCAGTGTTTTTAAAAAACTTTGCAGAGGCGGTGAGTCCTCTAAAACCAAAATATTAGCCACGGCTGTTACTCCAAATTAATATAGCTGTTGCCTGCTTTGTCTGCTCATTGAGGGTTAATTCAAAGCGCCCTTCATGACATTTAGCAACCACATCGCAAATAACACTCCCAAGGCCAACGCCTTCATCTTGACTCGTCTCATGCTTATTAGCAAAAGGGTTAGTTAACACAATTTGGTATTCATTGCGTGTTTCAATAAATTGCATGTTCGCCGAACCATCTCCGTAACGGGCTGCGTTCTCGAGCATATTGGCAAAGGCAATTTCGAGTAAGGTTTCATCGCCAAAACAGATGCTTTGCTGGTGAGCCTCAACGTGAAGTTTAAAGTTCTGTAATTGCTGCTGACGGCGTGATTTAGCCTCGCTAATTAAGGTCAAAATGGGTAGTTTTTGCCATTTAATATTCTCAGCTAACTTATTCACTTTACTGAGCTCCATGACTTTATCAAAGTGCTGGTTAAGAATTTTACTTTGCTCATAAATATTAGCAGCTTGCTCTTTGATAACCTCAGAGCTTAGTTGAATATCATCATCAGCCAACATGCTTGATGCGCCCATAATAGTCGCTAATGGCGTGCGTAAATCATGGGATAAACTCCGTAATAAGGTGTTTTTTGACCTCTCTAGCTCCGCCTGTACTTTTATCGCCGCTGATTGCTCGCGAAGTAAGGTTTTCTCTTGAACCTGATACAGTAAAGAGCACGCTGTATTCGCCAAAGCAAGTTGCTCGGCATTAAGCGCTTTAGCAAACGCGATGCCGCCAAATTCAGCTTGTTGCTCATTTAAATAAATAAACTGCTTAGACGCTGTTAACTGCCAATCACATGCAACCTTTAAATGTGCGGCCATGGTTGTTAAAAACAGCTGCTTTTGTTCCTCAAGGCTATCGAGATCATTAAGTTTTTTAGCTAATTCATACAATAAGCGACTATTACTAGCATGGGCTTGCACATCGCGAACCTTGGTATTGAGCTCCCCAGCAAGGTGGCTTATCACTAAACCTACAATCAACATCACCAAAAAGGTGACCACATATTCAATATTTTCGATGTGAAAAGTAAAGTAAGGCACCACATAAAACCAGTCGGTGCAGGCTACACTCACTAGGGTTGTCAGCGCTGCAACACGGCGATTACTTCGCACCGCAACCCAGGTCACCCACAGCAGCTGTAGCATCACAATATCGGTGGTTGTAAACAGTTCTCGAAACGGAAATATCGCGAGCACCACCACAAGTGGCATCAACACACTTAAAAATGCGGCTTTTAAATACTGTATTTTGAATACTGACTGCATCATCTTTTCACTTATTTTTTGTCCCTATTAGATTAAAGGGTTTTCAGTTTTGTCACTATAAAGTTTTTATAAAGTTTTTTTATCTCAGCATAAAATCTTTATAAAGCTTTCAACCTCTCTAAAGACTTCTGTTTTTTTGCTATTAGCATTTAGCGCGTACCCACAATAGCGAGAAAGACAATGGCTCAGTTTGCAGTAATCGGATTAGGACGTTTTGGCGTAACCGCCTGTTTAGAACTTTCAAAACAAGGTCATACAGTGTGTGCCGCCGATATTAGCGAAAGCACCGTTAATCACTATGCCGACCAACTCAGTTTTACTGTGGTGGTTGATGCCAGTGATGAAACACAATTAGCACGACTCGATTTACCCAGTTGCCAAGCCGTATTGGTGGCCATTGGCGAGAATATTGAAGCCAGTATTTTATGTGTATTGCATTTAAAAAACTTAGGCGTAAAGCAAATTTGGGTAAAAGCCTGTACCAAAAGCCACCATCAAATACTAAGTAAACTCGGCGTTGACCGTATTATTCACCCTGAAGAGGAAATGGGCGTAAGGGTTGCACAAGCGCTTAACTACCCAATGGTTAATCAATATTTCCCGCTTAACCAATCCACGTTTATTGTTGAACTAGGCATTGATCTACAGCTTTCAGGTCGCAAAATTGGCTGGCTACTCAAAGAGCGTAATAGCGATATTAAACCACTCACACTAAGACGTGATGATTACTTCAATACTGAGCTGACTAACGACACCGAGCTGCGCCACGGCGATAGTTTGGTGCTACTGGGCTCTAAAACTTACTTAACTAAATTAGCAAAACGGTTTCGTGCATTATGATTAACTGGCAAGCCAACGTTTACCCTAAACAATTTAGCGGTGTAAAGTGCCGTAAGCGGCAAAAAATAAACCCACCATTAGTGCTCACTATCGGCTTTATTGTGTTAATTACGCTTGGCACGGGCTTGATTATGCTACCAATGGCAAGCACCCAACCGATCAGCTGGCTCGATGCATTATTTACGGCAACCTCTGCGGTTACAGTAACAGGGCTAGTGGTCATCGACACCGGTACTGATCTGACTGTATTTGGTCAAAGCGTAGTAATGCTGCTGATTCAAATAGGTGGTATTGGCTTTATGACCGTGGCGGTGATTTCAATATTAAGTTTAGGAAAAACTCTAGGCTTACAGCAACGCTTACTCGCCAGCCGCGCTTTTGACACTAACGATTTAACCTCGGTGATCAAGGTTGCTAAGTATGTTTTAGTGTATTCATTAGTGATTGAGTCGGTGGCATTTTGCTTACTCTTTATTAGTTGGTTCGATGACTACGGCGCACTAAAAAGCGCCTATCACAGTCTGTTTTATACGATTTCGGCGTTCAATAATGCGGGTTTTGCGTTAAGTGGCGATAGCTTATCGGCATTCAAAGGCGATATAACCGTAAACCTGGTGATCACCACTTTGTTTATCATCGGTGGCTTAGGGTTTACGGTGCTGATTGATATCTACAAACAAAAGCGCTGGTCATTACTGTCAACCAATACCCGTCTGGTGTTAATTGCTACCTTAGTGCTCAACTGCATCGCATTTATATTGATTTTTTTCTTTGAACACGCCAATCCCGCAACATTAGCGCCGCTATCAACGTCTGAGCAGATATTAACGGCTTGGTTTCAAGCGGTGACACCTCGTACCGCAGGGTTTAATACCCTACCGATTGATGGTTTGAGTCAAGATTCAACGCTTTTGACTATGCTGCTGATGGTGATTGGCGGTGGTTCAGTCAGCACCGCGAGCGGCATAAAACTAGGCACCTTTGTGATCCTAATTTTAGCGATGCGCAGCTATTTAAAACAGCAAACCACGGTCACCGTGTTTAACCGTCAGCTGAGCGACAAGTTAGTGATAAAAGCATTAAGCGTCATGATACTGTACTTATTTATCGCTTTTACCAGCATTATGATCATCACCAAGCTTGAACAAGGGTCGTTACTTGATATTACCTTTGAGGCAATTTCGGCACTCAGTACCGTAGGCCTTTCACGGGGTATTACTGGGGATTTAAGTGCGCCTAGTCAGCTCATCATCATATTGCTGATGTTGATAGGTCGAGTTGGGCCACTAACATTTGCTTATTGTTTTGCTCGCCAGCACAGCCAACCTTTGACTTACCCTACTACCAGTATTCAAATTGGCTAAAAATCTGTAAAAAAGGCAACCAAGAAAAGGTTGCCTTTGGACTTTATTTGGAATTTCTAAGTAGAAATTAACTTAAATTCTTCATCTTCAAAACTAGTAGCAAAACTGTAGATACTTTTCCTATCTTCAAAGAGAGTGAATTTTGTATTAAGCATTTCCATTTCATTAGTAACTTCATCGTATGCTTTTAAAAACTCTGTTTTTTGGCTTTTGGGCTTCTCAAGCGTAAATAGCATGTTTTGTGCTTCAATAGCTCCAGCCTGAATTAATCGCCTAACGCGATTTATCCATTGTTCACCGTGTTCTATTAATGCTAATGGTTTTGTTTGATTAAAAGACAATGGCTTTATTGCTTTAGTAATTTGACTTCCTTTTGTTACAAAAGGAATATCAATTTGAACACCCAAGCCAGCAGGCAATTTCTGCTGAGTATAATGCACGCCCCTGATATTATCTTTTAAATCTTGTCTTAGAGCCTTAACCATTTGCTGTTCGCGGTACTCTTTAGTCACAAAGTTTCTGGCTATATACTTGTTATATAGCTGTTCAAGTGCGATTTGAGGAGCTTCATGCAGTACAGCTCTTGTCTCACTAAAACTAACAATCCCTTCCCTGAACCGAGTAACTTCTTCAAGCAACTTAACTTGTTGTTCGCCATAAAACCTAGAGCCTAAGCTTTTCACTCTTGTTAATTCTTTTTCAAAAGTAACTAAAGCACTTTTATAAAGCTCACCGTTTAAATCGTCAAAAAATTCTGTAACTCGACCAAAGCTTTTAGGTGCTAATTTGTAGTCAACAAAACCTGTTTTTGGAGAGAATAATAATATTCCAACATTGGCAAATTCTTGTGTTTCACTGAAAGGCATAAAACGTATGATTGAGTATTTGCATAAATTTTTCATCTTATATCCTCCCAAAATTTTGCCAATTTAAATTGTTTTAATACTACGATTATTTCACTCTCAATGCTATCTAAATCATAATATTCAAGCCATTCTTCAGGTAAAGAGTTTATGACAGCATCAATATTTTTTAATGAAGCCTCCATCTTATCTTCGTACTCAACCCGGCTCCAAAGTGGTAACTGCGGATCATTCCAAGCTGACCTGCCTAAGTGTAATTCTTTATGCTTCTCTAAAGAAAAATTAGGTTCAAAAGACAAATTATGATCGAGTACATAAACTTCTTTTTTTAAGGGCTCATAGAACAGATTTGGATTACCTCCAAGGCTTGTTAGATTCCTATCATCATTTTTTATCCAATAATCAAAAATATAGAGATCTCTTAAAAGTTCATTTGATAAAAATTCCAACTCAGCAAATGTAACATCTTGAATATTAGGTATGAATCTAGAACCAAAACACATACCAGGACCAAGATCATCATATCCATATTCAACAAGTGCATCATCAACATATATGAGATCATAATCAGGGTTAGGTAAACCAAAACTTCTACATAAATGCGCAGCAATCCACTCTTTAACCAACCCTTTAGCTGTAGCACGAGCACCTTTTACAATGTATTGCTCATCATTTTCAGTCCTACACAAAAATGGTGTCGTCTGGCCTTGTTTAAATTGTCTGACAATTTCCGTAACAGCTAACATTTATATCCTTAAAAACTCAAAGCCTTATATAGAAAGTATAATTTTATTTCGCGAATAAACTTTATACACGTTTTTGTATATTTCAAACTATAAATATTTATTAAACATTAATCTATCCGCTACAACTGCTGTAGCAAGCTTTTAATGTCACTGTAGCGTTGCTGTTCGCAAAGGCCAAAACCTGATAGTTGCCTGACTTTATTACGAGTAAATAAAGGCACGCTCATGCCCGCTAAAAAGCGGCACTGTGTATCGATGCTCACATCACTAATCCCTTTTGCGGCTAAGTGCTGTTTAAGCTCAGCAACTTTACTGGCAATCACATTTTGCTCAGGCATTTGATGCACTAATGAATAGCTAAGCTTTACTTGCTGGCCTCTACACACTGAACAATGGCCACATTGCTGGGGTGCATGTTGATCATCAAAATAGCGAGCTAAGTTATAACTTAAGCAGCTATCAAGTTCAAAAAAGCGAACTAAAGTGGCGATACGTTTAATTTCAGCCTGTTCTTTTTCGATAAAATATTGGTGCAGTTGCTGTGCTAAATCAGCGTGGCTTATTACCGTGTTATTCACCTCATACACTTGCGTGATGCGTTTGGTCTCAAGGGCAATATGACCTTTTTCGGCCAAATAATCGAGCGCTGCAACCACGCGCTTTCTATCAACTTGAGTGGCACGGGTTAACGCATCAAAATTAAGTGTGCCCCAAATTTTCTTAAACTCAGTATGTTTGAATACCTGTTGTAAAAATGCTTGTCGGTCAGCATCAAACTGGCTAAGTAGCTCGTTTTGCTCCGTTAAAAACTTATATTTAAAATCGGCGTAATAGGCATATAAAGGTGTAATAGCCCCTTGCATTTCTAACTGCACCAGTAAGGTTTTTAACGCTAAAGCACGAATATTACTTTCGCTCGATAAGCTGTACTCTTGCATTTCCCACTGGTTGTTCGTTTGCTCGTTACGAATGTTATTGATGACATAGTCAATCCCACTTTGCTCGGGAGTGTCGGCATAAACGAAGTTTTCAACGGTATTTAAGCCATCAAGGTTTGCTAGGGTAAAACAGTTTGATGGCGCACCATCTCGCCCTGCGCGGCCAATCTCTTGGCTATAGTTTTCAATCGATTTTGGCAAATCATAGTGGATCACAAAACGAATATCAGACTTATCAACGCCCATCCCAAAAGCAATGGTTGCCACAACGATATTGATTTTACCCGCCATAAAATCATCTTGAATTTGCCAGCGTTTATCATCCTCAAGGCCTGCATGATAAGCCACCGCATTAAAGCCGGCTCTTGCCAAGCCTTCTGCTACTTGCTCAGCGGTATGTTGTAAGGTGACATAAACAATCCCAGCCCCTTGTTGGCTGGCTATGATACTTGCTAATTGCTGAGGTTTTTCTTGGCTTGCAACACTAAGCACTGATAAGTCGAGGTTGCTGCGGTAAAAGCCCGTCTGTACTACACATTCTGGGGCAATAGCAAAACGCTCGCACATATCGCGCTTTACTTTTTTAGTGGCGGTGGCGGTAAGTAGCAATACCAATGGAATATTAAGCTCTTCACGATAGCGCGGCAGTTTTAAGTAGTCAGGCCTAAAATTGTGACCCCATTCAGATATACAGTGCGCTTCATCAACCACCAGCATCGAAATAGGCACTTGTTTAATAAATTCACGAAAGCGCTCATTCTTAAAGCGCTCAACTGAGACCATTAAAATTTTCACCTTCCCTGATCGCACATCACTCATTACCGTATGGCTTTGCTCACTGGTTTGGCTTGAATCAAGGCTTGCCGCGTAAATACCTTTGCTATTTAAAAAGCTGATTTGATCTTTCATCAGCGCCAATAATGGCGATACCACTAAGGTCAAGTTGGGTAAGTGCAATGCACTTAATTGATAACACAAAGATTTACCTGAGCCAGTTGGAAAAATTGCCAACGACGATTGCTGATTTAATAACTGCTCAATGGTTTGTTGCTGACCTTGGCGAAATTCATTAAAGCCAAAGTATTGATTCAACGAAGTGTGTAGTGGTGTAGTCATCCTGATCCCTCACTGTCATTCCCTTTTTCAGGTAATGATAGGTCTCTTACTGCGAATTAGCCATACTAACGTGTTTGGCTCTATCTCCCAAGGTCATTCATATAACTAAGTTAACTACATTGTTCTTAATGGGTACTGACAAAACCATCAAAAAGGCGCACAATGGGTGGGTTGCCATGGGGTATTGATGGATGGATTTGCAATACCTAAGCGCTTTTTCGCAAGAGTGTTTAGGTATTATACTTTTGAGGGCAACGTAATGATTAACCAACCTCCTAAAATCGTGATAGTCGGTGGTGGCGCTGGTGGCTTAGAACTGGCAACACAATTAGGACACAAACTCGGGAAAAAACGCCAAGCAGAGATACTTTTAATCGATAAAAACCGCAGCCATATTTGGAAGCCGTTACTTCATGAAGTAGCGACGGGGTCGATTGATGCCGATTTAGACGGCGTTGTATACTCAGCTCATGCAGCAAAACATCATTATAATTTTCAACTCGGTAGCTTTTGCCACTTAGATCAAACCAACAAAACCATTACTTTAAGCGAGTTAAAAGACGAGCTCGGCCACCGTATTTTACCTGAGCGTCAAGTGAGTTATGACTACCTAGTACTTGCTATAGGCAGTGTCAGTAACGACTTTAATACCCCAGGCGTTAACAAGCATTGTTTCTACCTTGATTCAAACCAACAAGCTGAACGCTTTCAGCATGCCCTACTCGATAACTTCACCCGTTTACATCAAGATGATGATCCGCAGCATTCTTTAACCATTGCTATAGTCGGCGGTGGTGCAACCGGGGTTGAGCTGTCGGCAGAGCTTTATCATGTGTCAGACATGCTAAAAATGTATGGCCTTAATAAAATGACTGCTAAACGCTTACACATTGATTTAATTGAAGCAGGGCCGCGAATTTTACCCGCTTTACCCGAGCGCATTGCAAATTCGGCTAAACGTGAGCTGGTTAAGTTAGGAGTAACAGTACGCGAAGGCACGCAAGTAAAAGAGGCCACAGAAAACAGCTTTATCACCAAAAACGATGAACATATTAAAGCCGATATTATGGTTTGGGCTGCAGGCGTAAAAGCCCCTGATTTCATTAAAGACATTGGTATTTTTGAACTCACCCGCAATAATCAAATTAAGGTGAATCAATACCTGCAAAGTAGTGTTAACGACGACATTTTTGTAATTGGCGATTGCTGCGCATTTACCCAAGAAGATGGCACACAAGTGCCCCCAAGAGCGCAATCGGCCCATCAAATGGCACAATGTGTTGAAAAAAACCTAATAGCCACACTCAAAAATCAGCCACTCAGTGCCTTTACCTACAGTGATCATGGCTCTTTAGTTAATTTGTCACGCTACAGCACGGTAGGTAGTTTAATGGGCAACCTAACCAGTAATAGCTTTTTTATAGAGGGTAAAATAGCGCGATTTATGTATATTTCGCTCTATCGTATGCATCAACGTGCCATTCATGGCAGCACAAAAACCTTTGCATTGTGGATCAGCGAAAAAGTACTGCGCGTTGTTAGGCCAAAAATGAAACTGCATTAGGCTACAGTGCAAAACATAGCCGACAAATCAGTTGTTTGTCGGCTATTTATGCTCTTCGTCCCTAAGTCATTGACAGCACAATATAAAGCCATACAATTTCTGCAAGTTAAGTCCATGGATTGAATATGAAAAAAGGTATTTCACTCACAGTATTTATAGGCCTTTGTGCAGTAGGAACCTACCTGTACTTTGATAAACAGACCCAAAGCGAGACAGTTACTGCTGAATTGCCCATACACACTAATAATGTTGCTAGCCTGAGCTCTGTAACTGAAGATGTAAATAAACAAAACACCAGCAAAGCATCAGCTCTAAAAAAGTTACGACTTGCAAAGCTTGAGTGTGAGCAACAAAGTATAAAAGCCACACAAGCGGCCACTGATCATAGCCAAATTGATGCTGCTCTTAAGCAAGCACTCAAAGACGGTTTACCCCTCTCAGAAATTTTAAGTTATTCAGAGCTAACCAAAATATCTTATCGCTCATTTGAGTCCTTACTGATAAACGCAATTAAAAGTAATGCCGAAGAGCAGTTTCAGTATGCAGACTCAATAAGTATATTAAAAAACTGGCAAGGACTTGAGATTGTTGATTATTTTGATGCCGACACTGTTAAAAAATTAACATCTAATGCTGAGTCTCTGAACATTAATACCCATTCAATCATGTTCGACGTACCACTCCCAGAGCAAGTAAATAAAACAGCGCTATACAAATTATTAGATAACACTGATAACTTTAATACGTATTTAAAATCACCTTTTCAGCTAGGTCCATCGGCACTTATTTCGCCGTCAATCTTATTTATTCTAAATGCGCATAGTTTAACTGAGACAGAATTTGAAAATGCCATATCGACAAAAGACTTTACGATAAATGACATAGCCATTGCCATAAAAAGCAACTTACCCAATACGTATATAGCAGCATTAATAGCGCAAACGGCACAGTTAAGCGGTGTACCAACAGCCATGAGTGATAATTTTATTCATGAGCAGCTCTATTTAAATCTGGCTGATGTTGCAGTCAGTGAGTTCAATGTGCCGATATTAGAGCTTTTGAATGAGCGCGGTATTGAGCCAACCAATCTGCCCGATGTATTCACGGCGATGGATATCGCTCTTGTTAACTTAAAAGGTAGCTCAAACAACCAAGTACAACCTATTGAAAACAAACACCGAGAGACATTAAAGTACCTTAAGGATAAAGGCTACAAAGCCCATGGCGAGCATGTGAGAGGCACATCAGAAGATCGCTTGTTGATGTTTAAGTCATCATTTTTACCAAACAGCTTATTGTTCGTAGGTGAGCAATTTGCCGCAAAAGCATTTGATGAATTAAGCGATATTCCCCTGATTGCAAACAAAGCAGCCTTCAAGCATCAAAGCAAAGATGATTCAGCTATTTCAGACGCGCTGCGTGCCTACGAAAAGCAAAAGCAACAATTTAAACCCGCTGATGAAGCGTGCCAACAGGTAGAACAAGATTTAAGTAATTTAGAAGCGATTAAAACCCGCTCACAAGCAATGGATGAAATAAAACAACTCGAAGCACGCCAAGGCCCATTGACCGCTGACATGTTGCAAGAGATTGACCCCATGCTTGTTCATTACTGGCATCTCATGCATTTTCGTGATTTAAGGCAACAAACCCCTTATCAACCAGATGCCTTTAAAGAAGCAATTAACAATAACGACTTTAATGCTCTCGCAACTATTACGCAGGGTGCCAAACTCAGCACGCACCAAACGAATTTATTGCTTGCAAAAACCTTAGAAAATATCGAACAAATGAACGCTATTTGGCAAAGCAGAGCTAATCCAACTTCACCAAGCGCCCTTTACTTACTGAAGAATCTTCCACTATCAGATTGGCAATCATTAGCCGAAAGTGGTTTTGATTTTTCGTTAACAGATACATTTGACATGGATATGTATTTTTATGCGACTGATCACTCAAATAAAGCAATTGAGTTTTTAATCAAATTGGGAGTACCCCACGACTTTTCAAAACCAGGACTAGATATTCTCGATCAAGCACTTGAGCAAAGTTATAACACGCAAACTCTTGTTGACTATATGCCAAATGCACTCAAACTCGTTAACCATTTCGAGCAAAATCATTTTAGCCGGGTACAACGACTCAAAGAACTCGCTCCAAGCGTCTATGAAGCGCTTATTCAACTTGAGCCAAAACTCACACCTGCTGAAGGTACACTCATGAATAACTATCAATATAGCGCTTTATAAGTTCAATACAGAGCCCTAAAAACAAAAATTAACCTATCTGTTTAAAGTTCTAGTGCGTATAATACGCACTTTTTGTGGGGCGCAAAAATTGAACATTGTTACTCTGAGTGTATTATCTCTTGCTATGTCTACCGATGCATTTGCCGCATCAATCACTAAAGGCAGTACACTAAAAAGCCCACGCGTTTTAAGTGCGATTAAATTGGGTTTGATCTTCGGCTGTATTGAGGCCATTGCCCCTGTTATCGGCTGGCTAATTGGCAGTGCAGGTGCTGAATATGTTGAAGCCTATGATCACTGGATTGCTTTTGTGCTATTGGTAGGCCTAGGTGTTCATATGTTGCTTGAAAGCCGTAAAGAAGATGACGATGAAGACGATACATTAACAGCAACAAATAAACGCTCGTTAATGGCCACCTTACTAACTGCTGTTGGTACTAGTATTGATGCTATGACAGTGGGTATCAGCCTCGCATTCATGAAAGTAAACATTTACTTAGCAGCCGCCATGATTGGCCTTGCAACAACGATAATGGTCACTATTGGTTCATTACTTGGCAATGTCATCAGTGGCTGGGTTGGTAAAAAAGCTGAAGCGATTGGTGGTATAGCTCTAGTGTTAATTGGCTGCGGTATTTTGTACAGTCATACTATGGCTTAATCTAACAACGCATCAAACGCTTCTTTGGGCATTGGTTTATAAAAATAATACCCTTGCCCAAGCTCGCAGCCTAATTCTATTAAACTCTCTAAATGTGCTTTTTCTTCGATTCCTTCCGCTACAATCTGTAAATTTAGAGTATGCGCTAAGCTTGTAATGGTTCTAACAATATCCATACTTTGCGTATCAGTGAGCATATCGCGAATAAATGACTGATCGATTTTTAACACATCCACCGGAAACAGTTTTAAGTATGACAAACTAGAATAACCTGTACCAAAGTCATCAATAGCAATCGCTAACCCCAACGAAGCTAGGTTATTCAACATACTTTTGATTTCTTCGAAATCATGCATCAGTGCGCTTTCTGTTACCTCTAACTCTAACAACTCACTTGGAAGCCCTGTCTCTTGGAGTGTTTGAGCAACAGTATTGCAAAAGTTTTTGTCAGTAAATTGTTTCGCGGCAATATTTACCGCTACTTTTATTTTATAGCCTTTATCAGCCCAATCTTTGGCTGCAGCACAACTTTGTTTTAAAACCGATAACCCTAACGCATGAATTAAGCCCGTTTCTTCGGCAAGCGGAATAAAATCCAGTGGCGAGACAAGGTTATTATTCTCATCCCGTAAACGTACTAAAGCCTCTACGCCTACAATTTCCTCACTGGCGAGAGCCAGCTTGGGTTGGTAATAAACATCTATCTCTTCGTGTTCAATTGCATTTCTTAATAGCTTTTCAATGCTTTGACGCTGCTTAAATTGATGTTCTAAGTCGTCAGAGTAATAACAAAACCGGTTTCGCCCTTGTTCTTTTGCTCTGTACATAGCAGCGTCTGCATGAGTCATAAGCTCTTCTGCGGTAGATGAGTCGTTTGGATTCATACTCACACCAACACTCACAGACAAGTTATAATCTTGGCCATCAATGCGAAAAGGCATTGCCATCGTATTTATAATTTCTAGAGCAATACTATCTACGTTACTTGTCGATTTTACATCGGGGATCAGCACCACAAACTCATCGCCACCAATACGTGCGAGTGTAGTATTTAAATCAAGCAATGACTCTAGCCGATTGGCAACATGCTTTATAATCAAATCGCCTTTATGATGCCCTAATGTGTCATTTAAATATTTAAAGTGGTCGATATCTATCAACATCAAAGCCACACTTTTTTTCATGCTTGAGGCAACTTTACACGCATGAACCACCCTATCATGTAGCAAAACTCGGTTAGGCAAATCTGTCAATAAATCATGATTTGCCAAGTGGGTCATTTTTACTGCCATTGCTACCGACTCACTGACATCATGAAAAACGATGATGCCACCAATAATGTTGTTTTCAATATCACGAATAGGAGCAGCAGAATCTTCAACGCGATGAACACGGCCATCAAAACCAACCAATTGGCTATTAAGGGCCATTGCAACAATACGATGCTCTTTTAAAGCAACTAAAATAGGATTCACTAAGCGTGTATTTGATGATGCATCAACCAGGTTCATAACTTCTTCAATATGCCTGCCTTTTGCGTCATCGGCATGCCATCCCGTCAAACGCTCTGCAATGGGGTTCATAAAGTTAATTATTGCGTTGTTGTCCGTAGCAATCACTGCATCACCAATCGAATTGAGCATAACTCGTAGACGTTCTGATTCATTCGATAGCTGTTTTTTTGTATTGGTAATAGAGGTGATGTCCGAAAGAGTAAGAATGACACCAGTAACCTCTTGCTCTATTACTTTTAAATTTATTTGCGCTCTAACATATTCAATCCTATTACGAGGACTGGGCAACTGTATATTTAAAACTTCTTGCTCTATGCCTTCAGTTATACAACGATGAAAAGCCTCATACAGCTTTTCAGGTAATACATCTTTAGCGAAACAACCAAGCATTTGCTCACTGCTTTTTGCAAACCAATGGGCGGTTTCATCATTACTAAATAAATTTTCCTCTGTTTTTGACCAGTAAGATATATAAACAGGAACTTGCTCAACCAATGTTGAAATATCATTTTTTGCTGCAAGAATTTGTCTTTCTTGATGTTTGATTTTTAATTGATTTTGTACTCTTAAACGACAAATAGTTAAATCGACAGGTTTAATGATTAAATCGATACCACCGCTTGCAAAACTCTGGTATTCAAATTTTTGTCCATTGTGTGAAGTTACAAATATGACACTAATTGATTGGGTGATAGGGTTGTTTTTAAGCTGTCTACAAACCTCAAAGCCATCCATATCTGGCATTTCAATATCAAGTAAAATAACATCTGGTTGAAATAATACCGCTTTTTTAAGCGCCTCAGCGCCATTATCGACACATTCAATCTCACCAAGGTCGTTTAAAGCTTCTAACATAATCATTAAGCTTGTTGGCTCGTCATCAACAACCATAATTTTACTGGGTTTGTTCTCTTGATGAGTAAAAAGCACTTCCGTCGCCTCTTTTAAAATCATTAAGAAAACTCTAGTCCTTTATTATTGCCATCGCCAATTAAAATTATTTTTTAGCACCTTTAACTATAGGAATTTAAAAAATGCGGCTACGCTTTATACAAAAACTAGAGGAATCATTTTGCAACCTTTGGCAGCCAACGATTTAAAACTTGATGAGTCTGTTATTTTAATAGTTGATGACGAACCAATTAATACAACAGTGATTGAAAGTTTACTTGCTCCGCATTTTAAAACTCTCACCGCCGATTGCGGTGAGAGTGTTTTGCCCATGTGCGAGTCTCACTCTCCTGATTTAATCCTCTTAGATGTTAATCTAGGCAACACAAATGGTTTAGATGTATGTAAGCAGTTAAAAGCACACTCTCAGTACTGTCATATCCCGGTTATTTTTATTACCTCTATCATGGATCTTGAAGCTCAGGATAAATGCTGGCAAGTGGGCGGTGTTGATTTTGTTTCTAAGCCCGTATACGGCAATATCTTATTGAATAAAGTTAATGTTCACTTAACCATCAAAAAGCAAGCTGACCTGCTAAAAACAATGTGCGAACAAGACAGCCTCACAGGGTTAAATAACCGACGCTACTTACAAAGTACACTTGAGCAAAATATTCGTTTAGCAAAACGTTATGATAATCCTCTTTCGGTGTTAATGATCGATATCGATTGGTTTAAAGAATACAACGACACTTTCGGCCACCAACAAGGTGATGAGTGTTTAAAGTTAGTCGCTCAAGAGATTAAAAGAAGTGTTAACCGCTCAACCGACACCACTGTGCGTTTTGGTGGTGAAGAGTTCTTATGTGTATTACCAGATACTGATATCCAAGGGGCTCAGTATATAGCTCATAAACTATTAGCTAATGTCAAAGCGTTAAATATCACCCACCCAAACCCAGAAGCGACAACGGTGTCTATAAGTATTGGCAGCGCTACCTTGCAGGGGCACGAAAACTTAGATTCTGAACAATTGATAAAATGTGCTGACAAAGCACTGTATCAAGCCAAACATCGAGGCAGAAACTGCAGCGTTTGCCTACTTGCTGAAATATCAATCATTGCCTAATCTCAATGTAATCGAAAACAACACCTTCTAACTAAGATTAAGATGATGTCATACAACTTTGTGCGTAAAACTTCTCATCAATATTCAGAAAGTCGTCATCAATTTTATTGGGCTTTTTTATTTATTATGACGGTGTTGTGTTTAGCTATTTTTGTATTTGAACAACAATTAGAAAAAGAGCTAACTACTTCGATTAAATCACGTCTTGAGGATTCAAGTAGTACAGTGAACCTTCAAGTCCAAGAAAATATCAGTAAATACAAAAATGACTTACATTTTCTATACTCCACACCGCCTATTGCAGGACTCGCACGAGCAGCGGCAAATAATGGCAATGACCCCCTCGACAACACGACAACTGCACAATGGAGAAAACGACTTGAAACAATCTTTGTTGCTTTCATACAGGCAAACTCTGAGTTTGAGCAATTACGGGTTATCAGTACTCAAGATGCCGGCCAAGAATTGATTCGTGTTGATAGAGCAGCCGGTGGCATCGTCGTAAAAGCGATCAACCAACTACAGAATAAAAGTAGTCGTGATTACTATCAGCAAAGTGCGCAGCTTTCTTTGGGTGATATGTACCTATCTGCCATTACCTTAAACCGTGAATACGGTAAGCTTGAGTTTCCATACAAACCAATGTTGCGACTTGCTTTACCTATTTTTGATGAAAACATGCAACGTTTTGGTTTTATTATAGCCAATGTAAATACCCAAATTCTGTTTAACTCTCTGTCTGAGCTTGTTCAAACTCCTCTGAGCTTAATTCTCACTGATAATGAGGGTTACTTTCTTATACATCCAGATCAACGTTTTAACTTTAGCCGAGATCTTGCACCTTCGAATCGCTGGGATACCACTTATCAAACTAATACTGAAAACCTCGGTGGCTTAGTGAGTATTAACGCTACCTATGATAATAATAAAAAGAGTGAAGTGCTCAGTCGCAGAATCCCACTTTCAGGTGATACTGAATCAGGCTTTATAACATCTCATATCTTACTCTCCCATGACGACATTGCAAAAATCCGCCTCGAGCGACGGATCAGTACGTATGTTTTCTTTCTTGGTGTTTCACTATTTTTGCTTTTTATGTTGGTGTTTTTTTATCGAAACCTCAAGCGCAATCAAGAGCTTGCTCAGGCAAGAGCCGTATCATCCGCTATAATTAGTGGCTCTAAAGATGCAATCATTAGCATAAACAACAAAGGGGTTGTTACCAGCTGGAATAAAGCAGCAACAAATTTATTTAGCTTTCAACGAGAGCAAGTACTCGGCACCGACATTAATACACTTAAACTTTTGCCAAATATCGATATACAAAAGGTATGTACCGAGTTAAGAGATAGTCGCAAGCGATATGAAATTGACATTGATTTTACACCTCAGTCACAGACTAGCTGTCACTTAACAGTCTCATTTTCTGCCATTATTAACGAGCATCAACAGCAATGCGGCACAGCAATTATTATTCGAGATAACACTCTCGAAAAAGAAGCTAGCAACAAAATAAAGCAAGCTAACAATGAGCTCGAAGTTAAAGTTGCAAAAAGAACCGCACAACTTGAAAAAGCCAGCCAAGTTAAAAGCGCCTTTATCTCTAATATCAGCCATGAAATGCGTACACCATTAAATGGTATTATTGGTACTCTGAATTTAATTAAACGCGAATCACTTAGTAATCAACAAAGGCATTATTTAGCAATGACTGAGGTAAGTGTGAATAACCTCAACGTGTTAATAAACGATATTCTCGATCTATCTAAAATTGAAGCAGGCAAGTTAGACCTTGATAAAAAAGCGTTTAATCCTATTAAGTTTTTTGAAAGCTTAGCTGGCAGCATGGCCGTTAAAGCACAAGAGAAAAACTTAGAATTTATATTAGACATCGCCGATGTAGAATTTAATTCTATCGTCACTGACCCTCATCGCTATTCACAAGTACTAACTAACCTTATTAATAACGCGATTAAGTTTACCAAAACTGGGTATGTTAAGTTTTCAGCATACACCCGTACCATTGATACAAACACCGCCGTATTAACATGTACTATTAAAGACTCAGGCTCAGGTATTCCTGACGAACATCAAAGCAAGTTATTTAATGCATTTACCCAAGCAGATAGCACCATTGCATCACAATATGGCGGTACGGGGCTTGGGCTTTCAATCTGTAAGCAACTTGCCAATTTACTCGATGGCGAAATAAGTTTTGAGTCAATCGAAGGACTAGGTAGTACATTTGAGTTTTCGATTCGCTTAAAAATTAATGACGTTCAAAAATCCCCTAGCAATCAGCGTTTAAGTGGCAAAACATTTGCACTTTTTGTTAAGCACCCAGAGCTCGAAAGTAGCATGGCCAAACTCATAAACGTGTATGGCGGAGAACTATCCAATATTGACATTGAAGACTTTGAACTCACTAAGAGTATGCCTTTCGAAACCCTTATTTTAGAACCCGGAAACCCACTATTAGCTAAGTTAGATAGTTATTGTGAAAATGAATGTTCAAGCTCATTACCATTTAAATTAGTTGTGCTAATAAATCCTACAGAACCACCCCCTCAGGCAAGATTTTGCTCTTTCACACGACTATCTAAACCAGTGCTTATTTCTGAGTTTTTACTAAAACTCGCCGATGAACGAGTTGCACAAGATCTGAGTGTGCAAAATCAAAAACGTCGAGATAGCGATGCGCAAACACACATTGACGCCAGCGTCGAAGGTGCAAAGATACTTATAGTCGATGATAACGAGATAAACGCAGCAGTTGCTAAAGGTACTTTGACAAGTCTTTCACTTCGCTTTGAAGTGGCTTCAAACGGTAGACAAGCTGTAGATATTTTGGCAAATACAGATGTAAATGATCCTTTTCACTGTGTGTTGATGGACTGTCAAATGCCCGTATTAAATGGCTATGATGCCGCCACAGAAATTAGGAATGGAGCTGCAGGAGAGCATCATATTAATATACCTATTATTGCTATGACGGCAAATGCAATGTTAGGTGAACGTAATAAATGTCTAAATGCAGGAATGAACGACTACATAACTAAACCCATTAGTGCTGATAAATTAATCATGACAACAGCAAAATGGATATCATCAGTGTTTCCTAAACAGCCACACCCGAAGAACAAAGCTCCCGAAAATCAGGCGCAAGTTACCACAGCACCAGAACATAGCGAGCTAATTACCGACGAAAAAATTCATTGGAACAAAGAAGCTGCCCTTGCCCGGTTGATGAATAACGAAGTGCTTCTTAATAAAGTGTGTAAGATGTTCTTAGACAGTTCTAATGAAAAAATAACGCAGTTAATCACAGTAATTAAAGAGCAAGATTATCACGGTATTGCCACAATAAGCCATGCCCTAAAAGGCACCTGTGGTGACGTTGGCGCCACTAAATTACATCAGCATTTTACAGAGTTAGAAGTACTCGCTGCTAGCAAAGGAAATACCCTTAAAGATATCCAACATAAGCTAATCGATATCGAAAAAGATTACGAGGTATTACTCAGCATATTACAAAGGCACACCATAGCGAGAGTAAGTTAATAAATAACGATAAAAAAATACGGGCTTTGTCAGAACAAAGCCCGTATTTTTTTATCGCGCTATGAATTTGTCTTCTAATTTTAATAAATGCTCTGTATGTTATGACAAACCACTAAAGGAATGACGCTATGAACGCTAAAACGCTGATTTTCAACTTTGATGGCACGGGCAGTGAGCCTCGTGATGCAGAACAATTTAGTGCCGCACACTTCAAAGAAGACGCCAGTATCTCAAATATTCTCAAACTTCATTTACTGTTTGGCGGTGCACTAAATAGTGAACCTGAGACCCCCTTCCCGAGCCAGCTTAGTTTTTATTACCAAGGTATAGGTACTCAAGGTAGTCGCTTTAAGCGTTTATTTAACCAAGCCTTAGCTCCTAGAGGTGATGACGTTGCCAGCATTTTAAACCGTGCAATGAATGACTTTAAAAGCTACTACGCTGTGGGTGATAAAGTTTTATTAACCGGTTTTAGCCGCGGTGCGGCTCTTGCGCGACGCTTTGCAAAGTGCCTTGAACCACTGATCAGTGACGACGTATACCTTTGTGTATTTGACACTGTGGCATCAATTGGTTTTTCAAAAGTAACTAAAGCAACCCGCGGTGCAGAGCACGTTATTTTTGAAAACTACACGCTAGCAAGCAATATAAAAGCAGCCCTTCATTGCGTGGCTCTTGATGAAAAGCGCCGTGCTTTTGAGCCAACATTAATTAACAAAGCCCCCCATGTTGAAGAAATATGGTTTGCGGGAGCTCATTCAGACGTAGGTGGCGGTTATTATCGTGATGGATTAGCAGATATTTGCTTACGTTATGCCATTGAGTGGTTGATTGAACAAAGTGTCTCACTTAATCTACTGACAAGCGCAGAAATAAACTACAACAGTTTGCTCCCAGCTGAGCATCGCAATTTGATAGCGCAAGATGATGTGACAGTAACCCCAGATCCGCTTGCTCTGAGCCATCAGCAAAATTATTTTTGGTTCAATCCGTTATTCAAGCTTGTAGATCGCGAGTGTTGCGTGTTGGTTGATAACGAACAAAGCGAACACCCACCTACTATTCATTACACGGTTGCAGAACGTATCAATCGCTTAACAAGTTACCGACCTGAATCACTAAAGAGCCTTAATTATGATGTACTTTACAGTGATGAAACTCGTTTAAGTTTTACAGGATTAAGCCCACATATTGCACTTGATAAACAAAATATGACGGTACTTAGCATAGATGAAAGTAAAGATGTATTTGTGTATGGCGCCGAAAAGTACAATCATACAGGCTTAATGTTAGAGCAAGGTGGTACCTATCGATTCACTCCCTACCCAGAACAAATTTGGTATGACGATGGTATCAGCTGTGGGCCCGGCGGTTGGCATCGCGACAATATTCAACTTGGAGTGAAAGAAATTCCAATGGCAGTGCTTGAACCATTTAGACGTTTGCCACACGCACAATGGTTTGCGCTGATTGGCGCAATAGACAACAACGACGAAAACTTGTTTGAGATTGCCGAAGGTGCCGATATTCGGATTGCAAAATCAGGCGAGTTTTGCCCTTTTGCCAACGACCTAAACCGCTTTTATGGTGCAAACGCGGGCCGCATAAAACTTCGTGTTACGCGTTTAGGTTAATTTGTAACATAGCGAGCGATAATTTCTTTTATCGCTTGCTTATTCGACACAATTGCTTGGCTAATCGCAGCCCTTTCATTAGCATCCAAAGTTACTTTACTCAGCATCAAATACACATCGTTATTGTGTATTATATAGGGGTGAAGGGCGATACCACTGTATTGATTATTTTGAATTAAATAAAGCCCTGCTAATTCGTCATCAATAAAAAAATCAACCCGCTTAGCGCTAAGCATAGCAACGCGCTGACGTAACGAAGGAACAGTGATCAGCTGCGATTTATATTTTTCCACAGTACTAAGGTGTGAAAATTCGGGGCCATAATAACTACCGCTGTTTGATAAGATAATTTGTTGTTGTTCAAGCAAGCCTTGCAGATCAAGCTTTTCTAAAAATGGTTTCGGATACCAAAATAACCGCATGACTTCTAGACGATAAGGCTCTGAAAAATAACTAAATGCATCTCGTTCTTTGCTATAACTCGCCGCAGGCAACAGATCAACATTGCCATGCTTTAGTTCAGCAAAGCCCCGTTTTGACGAAGGCATAATGACGTATTTAGCGCAAAACCCAGCTTCTTTAAGTACTAAGTTAACCACATCTATATCAATACCTGTGAGCTTTCCATTTTGCGTAAAAGTATACGGCGCCCACTGCTGACTAATTCCCACTTTTAAGGTTTTATCGCAGCTAAAAGCCGAGTTGCTTACTACAGCAACAACAAGTAAAAACAGCGCTTTTAACCCCATCAACCCACCTTAGCTTAACTACCTACAGACCGCTTTATTCAAGTATGGTTGATAATACCTGAAAGACCAGTGTATAAAATAAGAAAGGGAAAGTTACTAGTTTCAAGATTAGAGCATGTAGTAGCGATTTTATATCGCGTTTTATGTGTTTTTCTTGTCTCGCAAATCGCGTTAATCTTCGCGGTATAAAGCCTCTGCTACGTGGGTGTAGTGCAGAAGCTCTCTTGCTGTGTCTATGAATAGGAAGGGCTTCATCCGACAGGCTGCGATGAGCACGAAGCAGACATAAAACCACTTCTAGTAAAGTGTTAGCTGTGTTTATCAAAGCCGAACCAAGGTTTCTATTTCGGGGTTTATTTTGCTAATAATTAGGTGTTGTTTTTAATCGAAACAGTTAGCTACACTTTTTACGATTTTAAGTTAGCCTTAGGTAGTGTAAAAAAATATGTGAACGCAATGAATGGTCATTTCATTGCGCTCAGAGGGTGGCAATATGGCTTAGCATTTACCAAGGTAAGCTGTTGGCTTACCTAGTTCAGTTAATAAATATGTGGTTAAACTAAAACTTATAAATAACCCCAACGCCCACTTCAGCTTCGTAATCACTGCGTGCTATAGGGCTATCTCTGACTTCACTACTAAAATACTCGAATAACGCTTCACCATAGATTTGCCAATCACTGTTGAGATTTTGTCGATAATTATAATCAATACCAAACGAGCGCAATCCACCACTTAAATTTGTTTCTTCTAAGCCTGATGACGCTGATTGCATAGCATCAACACCAAAGCCATTATTGGCGTATTCGCTGTCGTGTACTACAAACACAAGATTGATTTCAGAGCCTGTGCCGTCCTTTTGTTCACCGAATCGACGTCCAACACCAAATAAGGCTAAATTGCCGTTTTCATTGGCAACGAAACGACTAACTAACCAATAACGCCAATCTTGGGTAAATGAGCGGCGAGCTTGTAAAACTAGTTCATACCCTTCTTCTTGATTACCAAGGCCATCTAATCTGCCATCGTCAGAATCACTTTCTTCTCGACCTTCTTCAAATCCAATCAAAGCATCTAGCAGCCATCGATCATTAAGTAATCCTCGCCAGCCAAATGCTTCTCCTGCAAAGTAATAAATATTATCACCACTGCGCCATTGCACGGCACCGGCTGGCTGTGCCTCCAGTCCAAATTCATCAGATCCTTCGTAAGCAGATTCATATTCTAACCCCACACCTAAGCCAAATGCCCAGCCATCTTCACCTTTGGTGAAATCATCAATAGATGGAAGGGGAACTAAAACTGTCTTATCTTCTTGAGCTAATGCTGTGTTATTAAAGGTAGTGTGTATAAGCAATAAAACGGCTAAATATATAAATTTTTTCATGGTACTTATTCTGTTTATTAAATGGGTTGTTACATAAACAATTTTACGAATTAGCTTAGGATATGGTTCATAAATAATTTTGTATTTTTTCTTCTAACCCGGCAGCAAACTCGTAGCAGCACATTTACACCCCGTCATTAGCTCTTTTATCGCATCTCGCTAATTGCTACCCACAAAAAAGCAGCCATACGGCTGCTTTGAAGGGAAATCACATTTTAATGATGGGCATTAAATGTGGTTATTACACTTAAAGTGCTTTCCATACATCCGCGACACCTGGCTCGTCTCCTTGAGTCCACCATTTCGCTTCGTATTTATTGCCTTGGTGAGTGACTTGGTCGCCACCGTTGTAGATACCCGCCGCTTGCCACACAACATTACCATTACCGTCGGTTGGTTGTGAACTTGCTTCCCATGGGCCACCTAAATCAGGGCGATCACCTTGTGTCCACCACTTAGCTGTGTACTCTACGCCGTTGTACGTTACTTTATCACCACCTACATAGATTGCAGTATCACTCCAGCTGGTTTCACCATCTGGCGGAGTTGTTGTGCCAGAATCTGTCACGGTGGCATTAAAGCTCACTGCTGTTGCAGTTTGACCATCACTTACCGAAACCGATACAACATAACTAGTATCAGCATCAACGCTGCCCGCTTGTAAACTCACATCAGCTCCTGAGCCCACTAACGTTAAGCCTGCTGGCACTGTCCAGCTGTATGAAAGCGCATCGCCATCAGCATCAGATGCCGAAACCGCTACAGCCACACTCGCCTCTTCTGCCACGGTTTTATCTGCAATTGCCGCAACCACTGGTGCTTGGTTCTCGCCTGTTGTTGGTGCTACAACATTCACTGTAACGTTACGGCTTACACTTGCCTCGCCATCGCTCACAGTCACAGCAACCGTGTATTGCGTATCAGCAGTCACTGATGGCGCTGTGATAACAAGGGTATTTGAATTTTCACCCGTTACTGTTAACGCGCTGTCAGCTGTCCAGCTAAAGCTTAGCGGATCGTTATCCGCATCAGTTGCCGATGCACTAACAGATACACTTTCGCCCGCATTAACAGATACGATGCTTGATACAGATAGCACGGGCGCTCTATTGCTAGGCTCAGTGACTGTGCCGCCAAGTGCTTCGTGCATGGCGTTAAGGATATCACCATTATCTGCGTCAATTTCCCATGCAAACAGGCCGCCTAGGTTATATTGATTAACATAAGCACCTTTTGCTAAAACTGATCGACGGTTATCGTATGTAATTAATTTACCGTTACTACGGTTCCATACATAAGCGGCTTCGGCTTGTTCGTCATAACCAGTTTCAAAGCCGTTGATGCCATTTTCTGCAGCGCCCAGCATGTAGGTTTTAATGCCTTTATAATCGATAACACCGTCTTCCCATACACCTTGCGCTGTAGTGCCTTTTAGCTTGCCATTACCGGGGGCTGTCATTGGGTTATCAGCGATAGTCGCGTTTTCTGGATAAACACCTTCCCAGCCACGACCATACATAGCAGTACCTACCACGATTTTCTTCGACGGTACGTTTTGCGCAAGTAGATTTTGCACTGCGTTATCGGTTGTGTAAGCAGGGCCTTTATATGGAACGCCTTCTTCATCAACACCTGTGCCATCACACTGACCAACACGGAAATGCGATGAACAATAAAGCGCAGCCTGATGGCCCGTTACATTACTCCATGCACCATAATAGTCGTAGCTCATTAAGAAAATGTAATCCATATATTGTTGAGCTTGTGAGTAGTCGACATCTTCAATTTTGTCGTAACCTGCACCAATCGCTGATGTTAACTCATACTCACGGCCTGTCTCGGCTTCAAGCTTATCAAGCATCGCGCGCAGCTCTTGCATTAGCGCTACGTATGCTGGGCCGTCAGCAACTGGGTCGCCTAAGTTTGGATTAGCACCCTGACCACCCGGGTATTCCCAGTCAATATCAACACCGTCGTAGAACTTCCACGTTCTTAAAAACTCTTCCATTGATGCCACAAACGTGTCGCGATTGGCTTTATCGGTAAAGTAAGCAAATGGATCTGATAAAGTCCAACCACCTACTGATGGTAAAATTTTCAGATCAGGATAACGCTGCTTTAACGCCATTAACTGCGAATACGTACCACGAATTGGGTCATTACTATCAACACCTGGTAGCGCTTTTTGAATCGCAGCCCATGGGTCGTGGATCACCACTTCAAAATCTTGCGAGCCTGCACAGGCAGTATTTAGCGCGTTTTTAGGCCCACCTGTTAACGAGTCATTAGGTCCACAAATTGGAATAAATCCATACAAGATATGACTGAGGTTTTGCGCTGGAATATTGGTTACATCATAGTCACGGCCATAAATACCCCACTCAACAAAGTAGGCACCGGTTACAAGACCGTCTTTGGTGCCAATATCTTGGTTGTTTGGATCATAATCCATCGGTAATGGCGCTAAGTGACCGCCATCTGTATCGGCAATAACAATTGGCTTACCTTCACTGCGAGCACAGGTAGTACCGCCTTCACATAGTTCTAAATATAATGTGTGACGACCGGCTTTATCATACGGGAAGCTAATAACACCACTTTTGGTGCCTGCTGCAAGTGACCCTTCATTAACCAGCATATCATCGAAATACACTTTGTAGCTGTCGCCGCCATCCCCACTCCATGCGTTCCATTCAATGCTGATGGTGACTTCATCTACACGGTTCACCAAGCTCTTATATGAACCTGTACCCTCAAGATCAACCTCAACAAATGAGTATTCTTGTGGCTCCCAAATAATGGTTGGTGTTGAAGGTGCTGCATTCGCTGCACTTGCAAAGAGTGCAACACCAATGGCTGCAGTTAATTGTTTTATATTCATGATTCTCTCTTATCTGTTTTTATATAGCGTTACGCTGTTATTGATAAAGTTTGAACTACAAAACTTTAGATTTCTGTCCATACTTGGCTGGCACCCGGTACATCTCCTTGGGTCCACCACTGCGCTCGATAGCGCTGTCCTTGATAGGTTACTTCGTCGCCGCCTTGATAGGCTTTGCCGCTTTTCCACTCGATTGATGCACTGCCAGATTCAAGCTGCCATGCATCACTACTGTCTGGTTGTGCGCCTTGGTTCCACCATTTCGCACTGTAGATTCCGCCGTTAAAACTCACTTTATCGCCCGTGTTGTATTGGCTTGTGCTATTCCAAACAGGCACGCTCGGATCAACAGGGTCAGGGTCGATTACAGTGCTATTAAGTACAGTCACGGTAAAACTTACTTGGCTTGTGAGCTCGCCATCTGACACCGATACACTCACGGTGTAACTTGCATCAGCATCCACAGCAGGGGCAGTTAGCGTGATGTTGGCATCGCTGCCCGTAAAGCTCAGTGGTGCAGGAATATCCCAGCTATAAGTTAATGTGCTTTGTTGATCATCAAAGGCGTGCAGGTGTATCGCGGTGCTGCTGCCTTCTTCGACTTGAAGGTCATCTGGTTGATGAATAATCGGCGCGGTATTGTCAGGTGCAGCTTGTACGCTTAATGCAAAGCTGTAATTTGTATTCGTTGTAAAGACTTGATTTATCAATAAATCTGTAGCATCAAAGGCAATATCTCCAGCGCTATTTTGCACGCCAATATTAACTAAGTGCGCGTAATTAAGGTTTAACAGCGCTGCAAATTCAGCCTGCCAATTAGCTTGATTATCAGTTGTGATCTGCATTTGTTGAGTAAGTAACTCTTGACCATTTTCATCAAATAACCGCGCTGACACACTACCGCCAACCTCGCCGTTTTGTCCTTGACGAACAAAGTAGCTGATTGCTGTCCAATCGGTTGGCTCTGTCGGGGTCGCATCGTTGACAATATTAATATCGCTACAGTTGTAGAAGCCTTCGCCACCGGCATCATCTCGTTGCCAGCGCGTGTATAAAATGGCATCGCCACTGCGTCCTTGTGGAATCGATACGCTCATTTCATAGTAACGGTCGTTGTTAGCGTCAATGCTAAAATCAACATTGCCGTACTCTTCAACAAGCTCTAGATCATCCCACGTAAGCACTTGAGTCGCACTATCAAAGCCCGGTTTTGTTAAATAAAACTGCCAGAAACTTGGGTTATGCGGCGTACTCGCTAAAAAGCGCACTAAAATATCACCATTTGCATTAGGAATAACCTCACTGCGTTGCCAATGCGCTGAAGGTAAATCCATACCGCGTTTTTCTGGGTCGCCTGCGGCACATAATCGGCCATCAGGTACACTTTGTTTTACTGCATCAAGGTTTGTGTATTCAATGGTATTAGCTGAAAATTCAATGTCTTGCACAAACTGTACATGCCCTGCTTCAACAAATGCTGCTCGACAAGCAAGGTTAGGGATCCCCGTGCCATCAGCAGGCCACCAGTACCCGCCATCAGCATTACAAAATGCTTGGCGTGCCTTTGGGCTTTCTAAGAATCCGTGGGCATTCACATGGCTTGATGCACAGGCAAGCAGCATGCTGGTTGCCACTGCCGTTAGAGACAATGCCTTTGATTTCATTACTTTCATTGTTGTTCTCGCTGTAGAAATGCGGAGCAAAGTGCTTGCTCCGCTTAGTTGGTTAAAGCGTGCAACTCACCGTCCAGTCAGCCGATGTGCCTGGCTCTGTGCTCGTCCACCACTTTGCTTCGTAAATCACGTTGTTGTGATTCATTAGGTCGCCGCCAACAGCATGGCTTGGATTACCAGCCCAATCCGTTTGCGGCCAATTTGGATACACAGGGATGCTTGCTACATCAACACCATTACAGCTTCCCTCGCCACCCGTATCACCACCGGTGTCACCGCCAGTATCACCACTGCCTGCGGTGCCATCTGGTAGCATTGGGTATTCGTATTTGAAGGCGTAAGTTTTGCCATTTTTCTCAATCGTGAAGTTAGATGGCCCCGTAATTGGCATGTAGTACATAACTTGCGCCTCAACGGTTTCACCAGTGTTAAATGACTTTTCGATACCGCCCCACTCATTCACTAAGGTGATTGAAAAACGATGGAACTCATTTTCAAAGCCACCGATATTATCGCCAGCCGCATTAGAACCATTCGCTTCAACAGCCATGCCGAGCTTTTCTTGTGCATTCCAATTTGATTTGAAAATTGCCGAGGTAGAAACGGGCACATCAAAGCTGATTTTCGCGCCGCTTAAGTCGATACCTGAGTTATTGGTGAATGCGAATGTAGGTGAAATTGGGTAGTTATCATCACCAATTGGGAAGTCTTTCACCGTAAAGCTTACGTCAACCGCTTCGCTTGGAATGGTAAAATCAACATTACCTTGATGAGTGTTATAAGCCACACCACTTTGGTTAAATTTATCGTAAGCAAGTGTGGTTAAGCTTGAGCCCATGAAGTACTCACCTTTCGCTGAGTCATAATCATAGTCACCGGCAAGCTCCCAGAACATGATGCCGCCAAGGCCATTGTTGATAACATAATCAACTTTGGTTGCCATTGATTGCTCATCTTCAATTGATAAGAAAACCTTTTTCTCTGCATTCCAAAGCCATGGAGCAACCGCTACATCATCATAGAAACGTGTGTAAGTACCTGTTAATACATCGTCTGCATCGGTTTCTGGCGTTAGACCATAGATTTCAAGGTAAGATGGATTAATACCATTTTCGAGGTTTTTCGCATGCCATAGCGGGTTTGAACCAGCTGGCATTTCTTCACCCACATCGTTCTTATCGTGCCATAGGTTATCTATGCCAAGTGCACCATTACCGCATTGGTTTTTCTCACCAACGCCAGTCCCTTTCGCACATTTTGATTGATCGGGTAGCGCTGCTTGGCCCCATAAACCATTAGTACCACCCGACACATCTTTAAAGCCACGGGTGTAATATGGAATACCAATATTGATTCGACCCGCAGAAACCGCGCCGCGGAAGTAACGCACAGCCCAATCCGTATTTAAGTAGCCAATACCTTCAAACTCAGCGGTGGTATAAACGCCCCATTGCGCTAATTCAGAATCAAGGCCAGTATCAAACAAGGCTGCGTTGTGGCCTACATGTGAATTCCATGCACCATGTAAGTCATAAGACATAATGTTAACGTAGTCGAGATACTTCACGCTTTGGAATGTTTCCATGCCACGTAATAAGTAACCTGAAGATGGCGAAGCAATCGTTAACAAGTAATGCTTACCTGCCTTTTCACCTGCAATATCAAGTTCTTCACGAAGTTTTTGCATCAATACGCGATACGAGGCATTAAGACCTGCACGACGCGCATTAGAGATAGGAAAATCATCAGGGTGGCCTGAGTCATTCATTGACGATGGGTATTCGTAATCAATATCGACACCATCAAAGCCGTAGGTTTCGATAAATTCAACGGCACTTTTCGCAAAGGCATCAATTCCCGCTTGATTCACGGAGCCATCGGCATTGGTTGTCATCGTGTAGAAACCACCGCTGTTTACGCGAGTACCGTCTTCACCAAAATAACCGCCAGTTTCAGCCCAACCACCTACAGAGATTAAGGTTTTTACATCTGGGTGTTGTTTTTTAAATTTATTGAGTAAGTTAAAATGACCTGTGTAACTAAAGCTTGGATCCATTTCAGCGCCTGTAACGCCCGGCCAAGTCATGTTTGTCGCAGGGTTGCCAACTGCATTTGGATCACCAATCGAGACCTTGTTATTACCATCAACATGCGCAAAGGCATAGTTGATATGGGTGATCTTGTCCCAAGGAATATCATTCACTAAGTAGCTTGGCTGACCATTTGCACCATTTCGCCAACTCGTAAAATAACCAATAACTCGACGTGGATGATCGGCGCCCATTTTCTCACGGCCATTTTCATCATACACGCTACAGTATGGGGTATTCACACCCGGTGTTTGGTATAAGCCTTGCGGTTTACAATCGCTGCCAGGTTCGGTTGCTTCAACAACATTCACAACTTTGCTTTGTGTACCCGTCGCGCCTTCGTTATCGGTCACCGTTAAGGTAAATGAAAATTGTCCAAGTGCTGGAGCCTGCCACGTATAACTTGAAGAAGCAGCACTGGCTTGATGAACTTCAGTGCTGTTTTCAGTTAACGATAACGCAGTTACTTGGCCATCGCTATCAGTGCCAGAAAGCGCAAACACCACACTGTCACCCACCGTTACTTGTGATGGTAGTGAGCTAAATTCAATGCTCGCCACGGGCGCTTGGTTAACCGGCTCTACGTCATCAGACACACTCACTGAATGTGCAACCGCTGTAGAGGTTAGCCCTAAATCATCCGTTGCGACCGCATTTATGACAACGCTGTCACCTCTAGTAAATAAAGAACCTTCTACTGGTGTTAAGCTGCTAATTTGAGGTGCTTGATTTTCGCTGACAACGCTGTCACAAGCGCCCAATAAACGCCACTCTTGATCGACACCAGAGGTCTCCACAGGATTGGTTTGCGTCCACCACTTCGCTTCATAAGCGCTACCTTGTGCTTGAACCTGATCACCACCAACATGAGTTTGCCCTTGTTGCCACACTTCTAAGTTGCTGCAATCAATCGCAGCCTTTGCTGTAAAGCCGTATAAACCTAGCGACAGCGCACTCAGTTTAAAGGCATTTTTTATTAATTTATGCGAGCTCATTCGCTCCCTCCGCCCAAAGTTTTGATAACATTTATTTTACAAATCCAACTTTAAAGTAACACAAAGCACTATCACGTCAAGCTCAAAATTACCCATAAACGGTAAATTACCAGTTATTTTTTATGTATAATTTAATGAAAAACACTAAAAAAGAATTAATTATTTATATCAAACAGCAAAAAACAAACTGATTCTACAAGGCAAAAGTGAACATAAAATTAACAATAAATTAACCACAGGAAGTGCAGCACATCTGGATTGTATGAAAAACAAGCAAAGCTTGTGTGAGGAAAAACAAAAATAATTGAAGTATCTATTTTAGGTATATAACGAATAAATTAGTTTTTAGATAAAAATTTCTAAAAAAATTGACTTAATATTATTCTTAACGCGAATTTTAGGTAAAAAAAAGCAAACACTGAGTGTTTGCTTTTCACAAAAATCCTATTTGATCACAACTTAATTAAGCAGCGATTAAATAGGACTCTCGTCCTGCATGTTTTGCCTTACGTTGATAAGCACCTTTACCTTTTTTTGGTTTCTCTACTTTTGCTGTAAACAGCTTAGATGTCACCATTGCGGCGTACACATTGTCGTTAATTACACCGCGACCAGTATCAACTTGGCCTTGTGTGCGTTGTTTCTTTTTGCTCATTTTTTGCTCCTATTAAATGTGTTGCGAGTATATACCTAGCCAAACTCTACGCAAGCGATTTTTAAGAAAAAACAATGATTTTTTACCCCTCACTTTGTCTTAAGCACTTTTACTAAACATCATGCCTTGTTGTCATTTTATAGACTAAATTCGCATTTTGATTGCATTCACTACCTAACTGCTGGCAAAACTAGCAAAAACAACCATAGTTAATTAAAAAAACAGGATTACGATGACTGACTTTCTCTTAATCGCCTACATTTTTCTTCTGGCCGGCATTATTGCCGTGCCTATTGCAAGTAAATTAGGGCTTGGCTCTGTGCTTGGCTACTTACTCGCAGGTATTGTTATTGGGCCAACACTGACATTTTTAAATGTTGATGTGATTGCCATCCAGCATTTTGCTGAGTTTGGTGTGGTAATGATGCTATTTATTGTTGGTTTAGAGCTTGAACCCAAAGCACTTTGGTCAATGCGAAAACAGCTTATTGGTCTAGGTGGTGGGCAAGTGATTTTATCTGCTGCCGCTTTTACAGGTATAGGCTTAGCGTTTGGCCATGCTTGGCAAACAGCTCTTACAATAGGCTTAATATTATCGCTTTCATCTACCGCGATTGTGCTGCAAACGCTTTCAGAGCGCGGGCTGTTAAAGTCAGATGGTGGCCAAGCCTCATTTAGCGTATTACTCACTCAAGACATAGCCGTTATTCCTATGCTTGCGTTTATTCCATTGCTTGCTTTACCAGAATTAGCGCCCGCAATTGCAGATACAGCCCATGCAAGCGAAGACGCGCATGCTGGTTTAAGTTTAGTGGCAAATCTTGAGGGCTGGCAAGCTGCGCTGGTAACCTTGGGTATGATTGCACTAGTGATCTTTGGTGGTAACTACTTAACCGCAACGGCTTTATTCTTTGTTATTGGTATCGCTTTGATGATGTCATTGGTTGGCTTATCACCTGCGCTTGGCACTTTTTTGGCAGGTGTTGTGCTTGCAAATTCACCTTATAAACACGAACTCGAAAGCAATATCGATCCCTTTAAAGGGCTATTACTAGGTCTATTTTTTATTACCGTTGGTGCGAGCATCAATTTTCAATTACTCGCTGATAACCTCGCTACTATTGTGCTATTAACTGGGGCACTGATTGTAACTAAAACAGCTGTGTTGTTAATTTTAGGCCGTATTTTTGGGCTTAGGGGCGCATCACTTTGGTTACTAGCGCTGGGGCTTGCGCAAGCTGGTGAATTTGGTTTTGTATTACTTGCTTACAGTGTGTCTAACAATGTATTGGCAGCAGCCCTTGCCGACCAGTTATTACTAGTTGTGACCTTATCAATGCTGCTCTCACCGGGCTTATTTATTCTGTATCAACGTGTGATAGCGCCTCGCTTTATTTGTGAGCAAGCCAAGCGAGATGAAGAAGAGTTTCCTGATGATAGCCATGTGATCATTGCAGGCTCAGGCAGAATGGGTGGCCTTGTTGACCGTATTTTGCAAGCAGGTGGATATAACACCACCGTAATTGATTATAATTATAAACAACTTGAAGCACTTGAACATGTTGGTATTCGTAACTTCTTTGGTGATGCAACTCGTCCAGATTTACTCAGTGCAGCTGGCATTGAGGATGCAAAATTACTAGTTGTAGCACTTGATGATGCCGAGCAAATAACTAAACTCGTGCGTTATGCTATGCAAAATTACCCGCATTTACATGTTGTTGCCCGTGCAGTAGACCGTCACCATGTGTATGAATTATGGACATACGGTTGTCGCGATATTATTCGCGAAACGTACGACAGCACTATGCGGATGGGCCGTTCTGCTTTTGAAGCGCTTGGTATTGAGCGAGAAAAAGCCCAAGAAATGGTCGATATCTTCAGTGAATTTGATAAAGAGATGCTTAGAGAAGCAGCAGACGCTTACGAAATAGGCGTACCGTTTGAAGAGAACCAAGCCTATATCGATTGCATTAATAAGCTGTTTGAAGAAAAAGAACCTAAAATAAAACAACAAATGCGCGAGATATGCGAGCGAGTTGTTAGTAGTTCGAAATAGCAAAAATATTACAATTATGGAGGAGGTGTTTTCACTTCCTCTTTATCTTCTCATTAACTTCTCTTTGTGAAAATAATTTGAACCACAGAGATGTATGGACTCCCCTCCCACAGGGGGGTAACGTAATAAGCGACAAAACTTTTACAAAAGGAATCCATACATGGTGAATCTTAACGTTATTGCGATTGATTT